>NZ_AECZ01000054.1 GCF_000179555.1 Solidesulfovibrio fructosivorans JJ] | reverse complement strand
CGCTGCAGGGCGGAAGCGATGCTTCCGCCCTGCAGCGCCGGCCGCTGAGGAAGGGGGGACCGGGGGGCGCGCTCGCCCCCCGGCCGCCGGAGGCATCTTAATTCTTAAAGGAAGCACCGGCGCGCAGGGCTTCGGTGTTTTTCGGAATCAGGTGGCTGTAGTGCTTGGAGATCACGTGGCCGAGGCTGTCCTCCACCGCCGAGAGCGGCAGGATGCCGGTGGCGTTCACGTAGGCGCCAAGGGCCACCATGTTGGCCATGCGCGTATTGCCCAGACCGTCGGCGATCTCGTTGGCCGGCACGGCCACGAGCTTCACCCGTTTGCTGTCGGCGAGTGCCGGGTCGACCAGGGAGGAGTTGATGACCAGCACCCCGCCGTCGACGAGCTGCGGCTGGAACTTGTCCAGGGACGGCCGGTTCATGATGATGAGGCTTTTGGGGCTGCGGATGATCGGCGAACCGATGACGTCGTCGGAGACGACCACCGTACAGTTGGCCGTGCCGCCGCGCATCTCCGGGCCGTAGACCGGGATGTAGGTGACGTTCAGGCCGTGCTCCATGCCGGCGTAGGCCAGCAGGTTGCCGATCAGCATCACGCCCTGGCCGCCGAATCCGGCCATGATCACGTCTTGATACAGGCTCATGGGCTTAGTCCTCCTTGGCCGCGTCCTTGTAGACGCCAAGCGGGAAGCCGGGGATCATCACCTTGGCCACGCGCTCGTTGGCGGCCACGGGCGTCATTCTCCAGTTGGTGGGGCAGGTGGCCAGAAACTCGACGAAGCCGAACCCGTCGCCGTGCAGTTGCGTCTCGAAGGCGCGGCGCACGGCCCGTTTGGCCTGGGTCAGATTCTTGATGGAATTGACGGCCACCCGGGCGCTGTAGGCCACGCCGTCAAGCCCGGCGATAATCTCGGCCATGCGCATGGGCCCGCCCTCGCGCTCGGCGCAACGGCCGGCGGGACAGGTGGTGGTCTTCTGGCCGATCATGGTGGTGGGGGCCATCTGGCCGCCGGTCATGCCGTAGACCGTGTTGTTGACGAATATGATGGTGAGCTTCTCGCCGCGGTTGGCGGCGTGCATGATCTCGGCCAGGCCGATGGAGGCCAGGTCGCCGTCGCCCTGGTAGGCGAAGACGAAGGCCTCGGGCCGGGCGCGCTTGACGCCGGTGGCCTCGGCCGGGGCGCGCCCGTGAGGGGCCTCGACGGTGTCGACCATGAGGTAGTTGTAGAGAAACACCGAGCAGCCGATGGAGCTTACGGCGATGGTCTTTTCCACCAAACCGAACTCTTCCAGGCACTCGGCCACGATGCGGTGGATGACGCCGTGCTGGCAGCCGGGGCAATAGTGGGTAGGCTTGTCGGCCAGGACGCCCGGCCGGTCGAAGACGAGTTCTTCTTTGATTTCAGGCATGCTGGACATGGGTTAGGCCCCCTTTGCGGCCGCGCGGATGGGTTCCAGGAATTCGTCGGGCGTGGGCAGGTTGCCGGGGAAGACGCCGTAAAAGGCGCTGTCGGCAAGGCCGCGCACGGCCAGGCGCACATCGTCGACCATCTGGCCGAGATTGTGTTCGATGGTGAGGAAGCGCTTGCCGGCGGCGGCAAGCTCCCGCAACACGGACTCGGGGAAGGGATAGAGGGTGATGGGGCGCAACAGCCCGACCTTGAGCCCTTCGGCCCGAAGCGTGCGCACGGCCGACTTGGCGATGCGGCCGATGGAGCCGAAGGCCACCACCACCAGCTCGGCGTCCTTGGTCTCGAAGTCCTCGAAACGCACCTCGTCGCGCATGGATTCGTACTTGCGCTGCAGCAGTATGTTCTGGCCGGCCAGGGCCCCGTCTTCAAGGAACAGGGACTTGAGGAGCCTTGGCGCGCGTTGGCCGCGTCCGGTCAGCTTCCAGTCCCCGCCCTCCTCCGGATCGACGGCGAGGGGCTCGCGGGGCACAACCGGCTCCTTCATCTGGCCGACGATGGCGTCGCCCAAAAGCAGCACCGGGTTGCGGTACTTGTAGGCCAGCTCGAAAGCCTCGAAGGTCAGGTCGTAGCATTCCTGGCAGGTGGCCGGAGCCAGGACCATGGTGCGGTAGTCGCCGTGGCCGCCGCCCTTGACCGACTGGAAATAGTCGCCCTGGGAGGGGCCGATGTCGCCGAGGCCGGGGCCGCCCCGGTTCATGTTGACGATGACCCCGGGCAGCTCCGAACCGGCCATGTAGGAAATGGCTTCCTGCATGAGCGACACGCCCGGGCTCGACGAGGTGGTCATGGCCCGCACGCCGCAGGCGGCGGCGCCGAGCAGCATGTTGGCGGCGGCCACTTCCGATTCGGCCTGGACGAACTGTCCGCCGGCGGCGGGCATGGCCGAGGAGAGCATCTCCGGAATGTCGTTTTGGGGGGTGATGGGGTAGCCGAAGTAGCAGCGGCAGCCCGCGGCCAACGCGCCTTGGGCGATAGCCTCGTTGCCCTTGATGAAGATGCGTTTGCCCGACATCACGCGTTCTCCTTGGCTTTGCTTTTGGCGGTGCGCCAGACCTTGATGGCCACGTCCGGGCACATCTGGGCGCAGGAGGCGCAGCCCGTGCATTTTTCCATGGCGGCCTCGGGAACCTCGGCCACTTTGTACCCTTTGGTGTTGAAGCGCGAGGAGGCCACAATGATGGACTTGGGGCAGACCTCGACGCAAAGGAGGCATCCTTTGCACCGCTCCTCGTCGATGGCAATCCGCGACATGTTTGTATCACTCCTTATGCGGGCAGATCGGGCCAGGGGGAGGAGCCCCCGATACGGGCGAGCCCGCCGCTCCCCGTGCCCGAAAGCGCCTGGCGATGGGGGACGCCCGTGGGCCTTTTACAAGACCAACATGGCGTCGCCGTAGGAAAAGAAACGGTAACCGGAGGCCACGGCCCGCGCGTAGGCGGCGAGCAGAGGCTGCCTTCCGACCAGGGCGGCCAGCATAATCACCAGGGATGATCCAGGCAAATGGAAATTGGTGACCATCCCGTCGACCATTTTGAAGGCGTGGCCGGGGCGGATGAAGATGTCTGTTTCACCGGCAAAGGCCGTCATTTCACCGGCTTCGCGCACAACCCCTTCCAGGGTCCGGGCGGCGGTGGTGCCGACGGCGACGACCGGCCGGCCCTCGGCCTTGGCGCGCCTCACGGCCTCGGCCGCCTCCCCGGGCACCTCGATCCACTCCTTGTGCATGGCATGGTCGCGGATATCGTCCACGCGCACCGGGGAAAAAGTGCCGATGCCCACGTGGCAGGTGACGGCGGCCAGGCCGAAGCCGCGTTCCCGCAGGCGGGTGAGCAGCCCCTCGGTGAAATGCAGGCCGGCCGTGGGCGCGGCGGCGGAGCCGAGCTTGTCGTCCCGGGCGTAGACCGTCTGGTAGGTCTTTCGGTCGTCGGCGTCATCGGCGCGGCGGATGTAGGGCGGTAGGGGCACGTGGCCGATGCGGGACAGGATGTCCGGCAGGCTGCCCTGCCAGTGGAGAATGAAGTCCGTGCGGCCGAATTGTCCGCGCCTGGTCGTGGTCAGACGCAGGTCCGGGGCGAAGTCCACCCGGTCGCCGGGCTTTGGCGGCCGGGAGACGCGCAAAAGTCCCGAGGCCGGCGCGACGGCCCAGCCCGTGTCCGGATCGACGGTCGGGGCCAGCAGCGCCACAGGAGTGGTCAGCAGCAGTTCGGCCGCGCCGCCCGAGGGCTTGTGGCCGAAAAGCCGCACCGGCGCGACCTTGGTGTTGTTGACCACGAGCAGCGCTCCGGCCGGGAGCAGGTCCGGCAGGTCGGAAAAAACGGCGTCGGCCACCGCCCCCGTGGCCCGGGACACGGTCATGAGCTTGCAAGCGTCGCGCTTTTCGCACGGCCGGGAGGCGATGCGCTCTGGCGGCAGGTCGAAATGGTAGGACGCGAGCAGGTCGTCGGGAGCGGCGGGGACGGTGAAAACAGCGTGAGTCGTCGGGATATCGTGGGACAAGGCGGGATTCCGGATCGGTTTGAGGTTATGCGGCGGCCAAACGGCCGACCCCGGCCGTGGCGATTGCCGCCATGCGCGCCATGGCTTCGGCCATATCCACGGGCGCGCCGGTCTCGGCGGCAGCCGAGGTCATGGCCACGCCGGCCAGCCCACAGGGCACGATGGCATTGAAAAGCGTCAGGTCGTTATCCAGATTGATGGCGATGCCGTGGGTGGCCACGCCGCATGAGACGTGGATGCCGAGCGAGGCGATCTTGCGCTCCCCTACCCACAACCCCAGCGGATTCTGGCGGCATTCGGCGGCCACGCCATAGCTTTCGAGCAGCGCGCGGCCCATTTCCAACACCCAGGCCACGAACGACTTGACGCCGAAGCCAAGTGAACGGAGCCCGACCACCGGATAGACGACGAGCTGGCCGGGGTTGTGCGCCGTGGCCCCGCCGCCCCGGTCGGTCTGCACGAGGCTGACGCCCGGCGGCGCGTACAAGACCTTGTTGATGGGCTTGTTGCCCCCGAGCGTGATAACCGGATCGTGCTCGAGGATGAAAACCGTCCCCCCGCTTTTGCCGGCCTTGACCGCTTCGGCGGTCTCCTGTTGCAGGGCCAGGGCATCCCCGTAGGCGATGCGGCCGAGGACGCGGACCTCAGGCGCCAAGGCCGCCTTCCCCGGGCTGCGGCTTTTCGCCGTTAAGCACCGCCACGACGTCGGCCAGGACCTGCCCGGCCTCGGCTTCCGGCACCTGGCAGGTGCCGACGTTCCGGTGTCCGCCGCCGCCGTAGGACAGCATCAACCGGCCGATGTCCACCGGGTTGGCGCGGTCGAAAATGGATTTACCCACGGTCAGCACGACGTTTTGTTTGGCCTTGCCCCAGATGACCTGGACGCTGACGTTGCACTCGGGAAAAAGCGCGTAGGCCGTGAAGCGGTTGCCGGTGAAAATCTCGTCCTGCTCGCGCAGGTCGATGACCAGCACCTTGCCCAGCATCTTGGAGCGCGCCCGCAGCATGGCCGTGAACTGTTGCTCCTGCTCGAAGTAGCGTTTCACGCGCTCGGCCACGTCGGGGTCGGCCAGGATGTTCCCCACCGGCTCGTGGCGACACAGATCGACCAGACGCATCATGAGCTGGTAGTTGCTGATGCGGTAGTCGCGGTAGCGGCCGAGGCCGGTGCGCGGGTCCATGATGAAGCTCAGCAATATCCAGCCCTCGGGCCGGGCCACATCCCCGGGCGTCAGGTCGCCGCTGTCGCAACGGTCGACGAAGGTGAGCATCTCGTCGAAGCGTTCGGGAAAGATCTTGTGGCCGCCGTAATACTCCCAGATGACCCGGGCGCAGCTCGGATACTGCTTGGACGCGCCCGTAAAGCTGATATCGCCCAGGCGGTCGGCCTCGCTGGTGTGGTGGTCGAACCACAGGCCGCAGCCCGGCGCGTAGGGCACGTTGGCCAGGATGTCGTTCGGGCCGCATGCCACCTTGCCGTCCTGGACGTCTTTTGGGTGCACGAACGTCCATTCGTCCATCACCCCGGCTTCCTTGAGCAACACGGCGCAGATAAGCCCGTCGAAATCCGAACGCGTCAACAACCGCATGGATGCCTCCTTGAGACTGGGGGAGAACCTTTCTGAAGAAAGGTTCTCCCCCAGACCCCCTCTCCAAAGACTTTCAATAAAATTAAACTATTGTGTTGGGATGAATAATCACTATAAAGTTTAGGAAAGAGAGAGCGCGAGAGGGGAGAACCCTTTTTAAAGGGTTTCCCCTCTCGCTTCTTCTCCTCATAACAACTACAACATATCGAGGCAACACGGGGCCTCGGGCGCGGGGCGCAATTTTCCTTTGCCAGGGAACCGTTTTTCCGGTGAAATAGGCAAAACACTTTCCATGATGCACCACGACTCGGATCAGCCCGCCATCACCACCCTGGACGCCTTTGCCTCGCGCATGGCCGAATCGGTCGCGCTTCGCCGTCAGGCCGCCGCCGCCATTCTGGCCAGCCGGCCCGTTCCCCCGGAAATCGCCCCGGCCCTTGCCGCTCTCGGCGACGAACTGTCGGAAGCCGCCGACCGCGACGGCTGGGCCGAACTCCTTTTGGACCCGGATCAACCACTGCGTCTGACCCTGGCCGAGGAAACCGAGCAGATCGAAAACGACGCGCTCTACCTCGAGGAAGGCCGCGAAGCCCTGCTCAAGCATCTGGGTCGCCGCCGGCATGGCCTGCGCGACGCCATGCGCAAGGGGCTCAAGGAAATTTCCGGCCACGGCATAAACGTCTGCCTGTGCCAATGCGACGCGCTGTTCCGGGCCCCGGGCCAACGCTTCGTCACGGCCGCGCAGCCCCTGTGGAACGCCGTGGCCCTGGCCCGCTTCGCCACCTCCCGGTCCAAACGACCGGTCCTGTGGTCAGCCGCCCCGCTTTCCGGCCCCGGCATCGCCGACCTGGCCACGGTCCCGGCCCAATCCTTCGCCTGGGCCGCCTCCCTTGGCCGCCAGATCGTGGATACCGCGGGGCGCGGCATCGACGCGCCGCTGTCCCGGGAAAAAGCCGCGCTGCTCGAATCGATCAACGCCCGGCTGGCCATGCTGCTGGGCGATTCGAGCTGGCGCGCCTTTGCCTATGTCGGCTCCGGACTGCAATTTCGACGCGGCGAGACCGTCATCGCCCGCCAGGACAGCCTGCATAGCGTAACCGAGGACGCTTCCCTGGAACTCCTCGAGCACGTCCACGACATCGTGGACGCCGTGGACCCGGAACGCGAACATTTCCGGGTGGAGGACGACGGGCTGGACCTGATCGTGACCCCGACCTCGAGCCAGCAGGACGTATGGCGCGAGTTCACCCCGGCCGAGGGGCTGCGTGCCGCAAGCGCCGCCCTTTCCCTCGATTTCGCCGCCGGACCGCATTTTCTGTGCTGCGGCGGTCCCGACGGGCTGGAACTGCTCGAAGCCGTGACCGCCCTGACCCCGGACGTCCGCTGCCTGTTCGTCGCCGACCGCGAGGACCTCGGCCATCGCGCCAAGGCCCTTTGTCCAAGGACCTTCGTGGTCGCGCACCCCGACGTCGCCGCCGCCATCCTCTCGGCCGGAGCTCCTTAGAACAAGAACCGGGGGGAAACTTTTCTGAAGAAAAGTTTCCCCCCGGGCCCCCTTTCAAAAGACTTTACCGGAAGACAAGGGTGTCATGACCTCGATCCCATTGGAAGATTTAGGAAAGGGAGAGCGCGAGAGGGGAGAACCCTTTGCAAAGGGTTTCCCCTCTCGCACTTCCTTTTCGGAAAACGATCTCAGCGAGGAACGTCAGGAACTGACTCGTCGGCTGGATCGCCTTTCGGGCGAGGCGGCCGGCAAGGTGCGCGCCTATGCCGCCGCCAGGACGGCAAAGGTGGAGATCGAACGGTTTCTGGACATGGCTCCCCAGGTGGCGGGGAAGCTCGAGGAGCTGACGCGCGCGCTTTTCGGGGAGCTTTTGGACGAGATCGAGGCCGACCTGACCCATGCCGTGCGCGAGATATTGGGCCAGGACCGCACGGTGGTTTCGCGCCGGGACGTGAAAAACAGCCGGCTTTTCATCGAATTCGAGATGGAGCAGGACGGCAAGTCCGAGGACATCCTGCGCGGCCAGGGCGGCTCGGTGTGCAACATCCTGTCCGTGGGCCTGCGCCTTATCGCCCTGTCCCAGCTGGACCCGGCCAAACACCGACCGTTTCTGGTGCTCGACGAACAGGACTGCTGGCTGCGGCCGGACCTCGTACCGGGCTTCGTGCGCCTGATCGCGGCCATCGCCCAGAAGCTCGGCATCCAGGTGCTCTACATCAGCCACCACCCGGTGGATCTCTTCGCGGACCAGGCCGACCGGGTCTTCATCCTGCGCCCGGGCCGGGAAAACGGCCCGCGCCTGGACATCCTCTGCGACCGCGCCGCTTCAGGCGCGTCCCTGCCTCCCGTCACGGCTGAGGCTTCGGCGGAAACTTCCGACGAATAGCCTCACGCCCCAACGCCTTCCCGCCTTGTAAAGAACTGCCCCGTCCTCAATGTCTCCCCTGTCCCCTGGTGAAGGGGGGTCCGGGGGGCCCGTGGCCCCTCGGCGGGGTGCAGGGGCAGCGCCCCTGCCGGTGGGGTCCAGGGGAGGCGGAGCCTCCCCTGGGTCTTCTCTTCTACCCGCAGCTGCAGCCGATGCAGGAGCAGCCGGGGCAGCCGCAGCCCACGGCGCTTTGAGGATCGGTTTTCACGTGGTCGCTGTAGGCGGCGAAGGTTTCGACCGGAGCGGCCTTGGCCAGGGCAAAGAGCGAGCAGGCCAGGACGAGGGCCAGGGCGACGGTTACGGCGCAGTGTCGCATGGGGATTCCTTACAGGTTTTGCACCAGGAAATGCAGGATCATGCGCCGGCTGATCTCGCCGACGAGGACCCCATTCTGGTCGATGACGGGCAAGGCGGTGATGCCCTTTTCCACGATCAACTCGTTGGCCATGACGAAAAGGTCCTCGGGGTGGACAAAGGGGTAGTCCGAATCCATGAGGCTGCCCACGGTGGTGTCGGAGATGGCGGCCATGTTGTGGCGCAGGGCGTCGAGAAGTTCCTCGCGGCCGTCGAGCAGTCCGGCCTTGGCTTTCTCGGCCACGGTCGGCGACACGATGACGGAGAGGAAATTGTGGATGGTGACCACGCCGAGCAGCCGCTCGCGGTCGTCCACCACGTAGGTGTTGCGAAAGATGTGCCCCATGCCGCCGTACCAAATAAGCACGTGCCCGACCGGCGCTTCCGGGCGGACCTTGATGAGCGTGGTGCGCATGATGTCGGCGATGACCATGTCCGCGTCGGGCTCCTTCTTGTGAAAAAAAGTACGCCCAGGTTATCAAGGCCTGGAGTCCGCGTAAAGCGAAGTTCGCCCCTACGCGGCAAGATCGTCCAAGAAGGCGGGATGCGTCCGTGGCAGGGTGCGGCCAAACGCGAGGAGGTTTCGCCATGGACATGGATACCGTTTCCGCGCTGGCCGAGGGCCGGCAAGTCGTCACCGTGCGCGGCGCGAAAAACGCCACCGACCTGCCCTGGAATCCGCATCCCGCTTTCGACGGGGTGAGCCTCAAGCATCTGGTCACCGGGGCCGACACCGACGGAGCGCTCAGTTGCCATCTGGTGCGCGTCGCGCCGGGCAAGACGCTCAAAACCCATGTGCACGAAGGGCAGTGGGAACTGCACGAGGTGGTGGCCGGGGAAGGCGTGGCCGGCATCGACGGCGCGACGACCCGTTACCGCCCAGGCGTCGTGGCGGTCATCCCCAAGGGGCTGGCCCATGAGGTGACGGCCGGGGAAGCGGGACTGTGCCTTTTTGCCAAGTTCTTCCCGGCTCTGCTATGACGGAGCCGGCCGGGAAACCTTTCCGGCCAAGGGAGGCGGCCATGCCGCAAAGCGCGCTTAGCGTGTCCCGGCATCCGGGCGCGCCGGGTCTGGAGGCCGTCTGCGGCGTAGGCGTGGCGGCGGACATCGTGCGCCACGCCCATGCCCGCTCTATCGTCGGGCTGTGCCTTGGCGGCGGGCGGCGCATCACGGCCGGCGGCGGGGTCTTCGAGGCGGGGCCGGGCCAGGGGTTCGTCATCCCGCCCGGCGTGGTTCATGCCTGCGCCCCGGCCGGGGACGCGGGCCATTCGTATGTGGCGCTGGCCGCATCCGCCGCCTGCTTTCCGCCCGGACGGGGCGACGGCGAAGCCGCTGTGGAAGTCTGGCCCCGCTTGTGGCGCGACAGGCAAGCGGCCGAGCTTCTCCTGGCCACGGCCGCGGCCGTTTCCAGCGGGGACGGGCGGGCGCTTCGCTTTTTCCAGGCTCTGGCGGCGCGGCTCGATTTGCGCCCGGCCTCCCCGCCCCCGCTCCATGCGGCCACGCGCAGAGCCAAGGCGGCCATCGACGCCGCTCCGGCCGAGCCCGTCACCGTGGCCGGCCTGGCCGGGCTTGCCGGGGTGAGCCCGTATCATCTGGAGCGCCTTTTCCGGCGCGATCTCGGCGTGCCGCTTTTGGACTACGCCCTCTCGCGGCGGGTGGCCCTGGCCGCGTTGCGCATCGGCGAGGGAGAGGAAATTTGCGAAGCGGCCCTGGCCGCCGGATTTTGCGACCAGAGCCATCTTAGCCGCCAGTTTCGCCGCCGCATGGGCGTGCCACCCGGCAGGTATCGCGTGAGCCGCCCCTCGTAGGCGGCTCTCCTTTTCTACACCGTGCCGAGCATGGCCACAGCCGGGCCGATGAGCGCGCAGGTGACGCCGGCCAGGATCATGACCAGACCGGCCACGGCCCCTTCCTCGTCGCCGATCTCCCGGGCCCGGGCCACGCCCGCGCCGTGCGCCCCCATGCCGAGCATGGCCCCCCGGGCCAGGGCCGAGCGCAGGGGCAGTATCTTCAGGATCATGCCGCCAAACGACGCGCCCAAAACGCCCGTGACGATGACGCATACGGCGGCCAGATCCGGCGCGCCGCCGACTTCCTTGGCAAAGGCCATGGCAAAGGGCGTGGTGACCGAGCGCGGCAGCACCGAAAGCCGCACCCCCTCGGGCAGCCCGAGCAGGCCGGAAAGCAGCCAGGAGCCGCCGAAAGCCAGCAGGCAGCCAAAAAACACCCCCATGGCCAGCGGCGGCCAATGCCGGCGCAACAGCGCCCGCTGCTCGTAAATCGGCAAAGCGAAGGCCACCGTGGTCGGCCCGAGCAGCATAAGCAGCCACTGCCCGCCGCGCATGTACTCGCGGTAGCTCACGTGCAGCACCACGGTAAGCCCCAGACACAACACGCAGGCCAGAAGCAGCGGCGACGTCCACCAGGCCTTCACGTAATGGTAGGCGATGCGCGACAGGATATACGCGGCCAGGGTGGCCGTGAACCAGAAGACGGCGGGATGTTCAGCGAACATGACGGGACCTCGTGCGAAAATGCAGTTCCACGATCAGCGCCGTGCCGACCATGACCGAGACGATGCCGACCACGATGACGGCCAGGAGCTTGAGCCCGGTCACCCCGACCAGCTCGGGATGGTCGCGCAGGGTGATGCAGGCCGGGACGAAAAAAAGCAGCATATGGTTGAGCAGCCCGCCGGCTCCCCGGGCGAACCAGCGCACCGGCAGGATGTGCAGGGCCAAAAGCGCGATCATGGCGAGCATCCCCACCACGCCGGCCGGCACCGGTAGTCCGGCCATCCGCACCAGCCGGTCGCACACCCACCAGAATCCGACCAGGGCCGTGGCCTGGACCATGGTCAGGGCGAAAAGCCCCACTTTACCGGGCCAATTTTCAGGTTTTCCTTTCATGACGTTTCCTTAGGTCTGGAGATAGGCACGGCCGCGTCAGTTGTGAAATGAATTGTCAGAATAAAATCTATTCCGTATTGGAATGGGTATGGAACTGCGCAACCTGCGGGCCCTGGTGGAGATCGTGCGCCAGGGCGGTTTTACCCGGGCGGCGCGCACCCTTTTTTCCACCCAGTCCACGGTGAGCAAGGCCGTCAAGCAGCTGGAGGAGGAATTGGGCGAGGCGCTGCTCGAGCGGCTGGGGAACGGGGTGCGGCTGACCGAGGCCGGGGAGATCGTCTACGCCCGGGCGGCGGCCATGCTGGCCGAGGGCGAGCACATGGTGGCCGAGCTGGCCGACCTCAGAGGGCTCATTTCCGGCCGGCTGCGCCTGGGGCTGCCCATCTTCGGCAGCGCAAGGCTTTTCGCGCCGCTTTTCGCCGAATACCGCAGCCGCCATCCCGGGGTGGAGATCGAACTCATGGAACAGGGTAGCGCCCGGCTGGAGCAGGCCCTTTTGGCCGGCGAGGTGGAGTTGGCCGTGTCGCTTTTGCCGGTGCCGGAGGCCTTCGACTGGCAGCTCGTGCGCGACGACCCGATGATGGCGCTGCTTTGGTCCGACCATCCCCTGGCCGGCCGCAAGACGGCGCGCCTGGCCCAGTTCGCTTCCGCGCCCATGATCCTTTTCGAGCAGGGCTTCGCCTTAAACGCCCGCATCGAAACGGCCTGCCGGGCCCGGGGGTTCGAGCCCATGACCGTGGCCCGCAGCGGCCAGGTGGATTTCATCATCGCGCTCGTGGCCTCGGGGCTCGGGGTGGCGCTCTTGCCGCGCATCCTGACCGAAGGCCGGCCCCTTTCGCCGCTTACGGCGGTGCTGGTCGACGAGACGGACCTGCGCTGGCAGGCGGCCCTCGTCTGGCGCAAGGGGGCGCGCCTTTCCCCGGCGGCTCGGGCCTGGCTGGCGCTGACGCGCGAAAAACTTCCGCCCGGGGGCTTGTCCGGGGAAGGCCCTACCGCATAATAACGTGATCCAAATAATAACGTGGTCCAACACGCCTGGAGGACGGACATGCTGGAGCGCTTCAAGAAACGGTCACGGGGAGCCGGCGGACTCGGGGCCGGGGAAAACGCCTTTCCGGCGCGGCCGACGTTCGCGCCCTGGGTCGTGGTCTACGCTTTCGACGGCACGTCCGTGACCGTGCGCCGCTACGACGTCCTGACCGAGGACGAACCCGCGCTCGAACCGGGCAAGGTCCACTGGGTGCGGGTGATCGGGGTGCACGACGAGGAATTCGTGCGCGCGGTCGCCAGGCGCTTCGGGCTCCACCCGCTCCTGGTGGACGACATCCTGGACACGGGCCATCGCCCGGTGATGGAGGAGTACGAAGCCATCGTGTTCATCCTGCTGCGGCTTCTGGGCTATGACGAGGCGGACAAGCGGGTTTTGGCCGAACAGGTCTGCCTGGCCGCCGGCGACGGCTTCGTGCTGACGTTTCAGGAGCGCGAGGCCAATTTGTGGGACGCCCTGGCCTCGCGCCTGGAAAAAGGCGGGGGGAAGCTCGCGCGGCGCGGCCGCGAGCATCTGGTCCACGCGCTGGTGGCGGCGGCCCTGGACGAATACATCCTGACGCTGGGACGTCTGGCCGAGGACATCGAGGAGCTGGAGCAGCAGGTGCTTTCCGGCGCGGGCGGGGGCGAGACTTTGACCGAGACCTACCGGCTCAAGCGGGAGGTGCTTTTCCTGCACCGCTCCCTTTGGCCGCTGCGCGAGATGCTGAGCCGCACGCGGCCCGACGGCCAGGGAGAAACCGGCGAGGCGAACGCCGTGGCCTCGCTTTTGTGGAACGACATCCGCCAGGACGTGTATCAGGTGCTCGATGCGGTGGAGACGTTGCGCGAGATGCTTTCGGAGATGGTGGGGCTGTCCATGACCAAGGCGGAGCTGCGCATGAACGCCGTGGGGCAGTACCTGACGCTCGTGGCCACCATCTTTTTGCCGCTCAATTTCCTGGTCGGCTTTTACGGCATGAATTTCGACAACCTGCCGTTTAAATCCACGGATTGGGGCGTGTACGCCCTGACCGCCTTCATGGTGGCCACGGTGGCCGGCATGGCGCTTTACTTCCACCGCAAGCAGTGGATCGCCGGCAACGGCGACGACGAGGAATAAGCCCGCGCTACGCCCCGTCGAAGGCGTTTTCCACCGCCTCCAGGTCGCGGCGCACGGTCGCGATGTGCTCCCGGTAGGCGGCCACGAGCTTGCCGTTTTCCTCGCGTTTTCGGGCCAGAAGCGCCTCCAGCTCGGCCGGCTCGGACGTGCCGTACTCGGCCTTGGCCCGCGCTTCCAGCTCGGCCAGCTGGCCTTGCAGATGGGTCAGATCCTGTTCGGCGCGGACCTTGTCGTCGCGCAGGCGTTCGTATTGGGCCTTGAGCCCCGCCAGTTCGCGCTCGAGGCGCGCGTCGGCGTCGTTTGCGGCACGGTTATTTACCGGCATCGGTGACCTCGCGGTAAAGCTCCCAGATGACTGCCGTCTCCGGGTTTTCGGGATTGAGATTGGCGCGCAGGAATTCCCCCAGACCGGCCCCCTCGCGGGTGCGCCGCCAGGCCAGCCGGGACAGCCCCTCCAAAAACCTGGACTTGTACTCCGGCGAGGAAGCCTCCTCTGGCGGAAACTCCTGGTCCGGAAACACCTCGGCAAAGGGGCGGTACGGCACGGGCCAGTGTTCCAGGTCGTCCGCGCCCGGCCGCCAGACCGAGGCCGCCGGCACGCGGGTCATGGCTTTGCGCGTGAATTTGAGGCGCGTGATGTTGCCGGGGTTGGCCCAGCGGGTCGCCCCGGAAACCACGGTCGGATGCGGCCGGTGCAGGTGGCCGTTTATGACCCAGTCCAGGCCGGCAATCTCGTGGATGCGGACATGGCGGTCCTCGGCGTCGGGAAAGCCGATGCCGTGGTGGGTGAGCCACACGCTCGTCTCCCCCGCCTCCTTTTCGACGGCGGCGGGCAGCGGCGCGCCGTCGGGCGACGCGCCGACAACGGCCGTGCCCGTGGGCGTGACAAGGCGCAGGAAAAGCCCCGGCGCGTCGAGCACCGTGACCACGTCCGCCGCGCGCAGCACGGCCAGGGACGTGTCCGGCGTGAAGCGCGCCTGGTACTTGTCGTGGTTGCCGACCAGGACAAAGGGACGGTGCGGCCGGAAAAGCTCGATCAGCGCCACGATCAGCGTGTTCGGGTTCTCGCGCGGCCAGTGGAACAGGTCGCCGAGGATCACCGGCACGAGCTTCTCCCGGACGGCATGCTCCAAACAGGCGGCGAGCTTTTGCAGCACGTCGTCCATATAGGACTCCAGCCGCTGCATGGGGGGCGTGGCGGCAATGTGCGGGTCGGGGATACACAAAAGCCCCGTGGCCTCGATGGTGGGCAGATTCATGACGCGCCCTCCGGCTTCGTCTCGTGGGTATGCCCCGCGCCCAGAAAATCGTCGGGGTCAAGGGCGCCGCCGCAGAGGGGACAGGTGCCGAGCGCGGCCAGCCTGTCGGCGATGCGGGCCTTCAGCTCCTCCAGAGCCCGGGCCTTGGCCAGGACGCCCGCCTTGGCCGCGGACACGGCCAGCCCGGCCGAGCGCAAGGAAGCGGCCAGATCGGCCAGAGGGGCAAGCTCGGCCGGTTCCGGCGGCGCGGCAAGGCGCGAAAGCGCCCTGGCCCGGCCGTCCAGGGACCGCAAACCGCCTCGTACGGCCCTGAGATTATTCGCCAAAGCATTGAGCCCGGCCACATCGGCCAGATCCCCGGGCGGCGCGAGCCCGGCCAGGGCGGCCGCCTTTTTCCCGGTGCGGGCAAGCGCCCCGCGAAGCGCCACCAGATCCCGGGTCCGCTCGGCCAGCCCGGTCGTATCGGCAAGCGTCGGCGGCGCGGCCAGGGAAGCGAGCGCTCCGCCCCGACGCCTAACCCGGTCCATGCGCCGGGACAGCGTTTCCCTGGCGGCCACGAGCCCGGCCAACGGCGCGGTCGGCGCCAGCTCCGGCGGGCCGTCGAGCCTGGAGAGCGCCGCCCCGGACCGCTCGCGACGGTCGATGCTCCCGGCCAAGTCGCGACGCCTCGCCAACCAGTCGGCAAGGCCCGACGCCTCCAGCTCCCGGGCGGCGAGGGCGTCTTCCGCCTCCCCCGCCCGCTCCAGACGCAGCTCCAGTTCCGGCAGCGGCGAAAGCGTGCCCAGCGACGCGGCCAGGGCTGTCAATTCCTTGTCCAGCCGGTTCTTCTCGGTCTTTGCCTTACGCGTCCGATCGGTCAGCAGGTTTTGCATGGCGATCAGATGGGCGGCCTCGGTGGAGGCGGCGAAAAATCCGGAAAGCGCCGAGCCCGGCTGGTTGAGCAGAAAAACCGGCTCGCGCTGGTTGCCGATGTGCACATCCACGGGGTCGCCCCCCTCGATGGGGACCGGCGACAGGCGCAGCACGGCCAGGATGTCCTCGGGCGGCGTGCGGCCGAACTTGGCGTAGACTTCCGGCTCCTCCGCCCCCGGACGGGTCAGCTCGTAGAGGGCATACTTGGGCCGGCGCACCCAGGTGACCACCGTGCCGTCGTCGAACTCCGCCGACACCCGGGCCTCGCGGGCCCCGTGGCGGATGCAGTGGCCCGGGGTCGGATTCTGGGCCAGACAGCGCAACCCCTCGACAACGGCGGATTTGCCGGTGTTGTTGGGGCCGGTCAGGACATTGAGCCCGGGCGCGAATTCGAAAACCGTGTGCGCGTGGGCCATGAAATCGGTCAGGACAAGACGGCGCATCATGACGGCCCACCAAAGCAGATGCGGCCGGTTTGTTCAAGGCCCGGCGAAAGCGCGTGCCAGGGCTTTACATTCGACCCCATCTTCCTACAATACGTAAGCAGCATACAAGCCAGGAGCGCCCATGCCCGCCCCCGACCAGACTTGTTTCGCCCCGGCCGAACGCGCCGCCGTCGAGGAAATCCGCCGCCAATTCGCGGTGCTCTCCAACCACGAGATCCCGGGCGTCCTCGACGCCATCCCGGTCATCGCCATGGTGCTCAACCGCTGCCGCCAGGTGGTCTTCGGCAACCGCAAGTTCCTCGACGCCATAGGCGCGACGGACATCCGCGAGGCGCTCGGCAAACGACCGGGCGAGGCATTTCATTGCGTGCACGCAGCCAGCGCGCCCAATGGCTGCGGTACAGGAGATTTCTGCGTGCATTGCGGGGCCGTACGCTCCATCCTGCTTGGCCTGGCCGGCCGCGACAACGTCCAAGAATGCAACCTCCGCCGTCAGACCAACGGCGTCCCCGAGGCGTTGGACCTTCAAGTTTCCACCGCCTCCACGACTGTGGAGGCCGAAAAATTCATCATCTTCTCCATCACCGACATCAGCCACGAAAAACGCCACCGTATCCTGGAACGTATTTTTTTCCACGACATGCTCAACACCGTGGGCAGCCTCAAAGGGCTCATGGAGTTTCTCGTTGACGAGGTCCACGAAAAACTGCGTCCCGATGCCCAGTTCATTTATCAAGCCATGGCGCAGCTGACCGACGAAATCATATACCAAAAGCAACTCCTGGCCGCCGAAAGCAACGAGCTGCAAGTCCATTTGACGCCCTTGCTCCCCAATAACATGCTCACGATCGTGGAAGCGACCTTTCAGAGCACGGAACAAGCCAGAGGCAAAATCCTCAAGATCTGCGGCGAATGCCCGGAGACAACCTTCGAATCGGACCCGGTGCTGCTGCGCCGGGTGCTCGGCAACATGGTCAAAAACGCCCTGGAAGCCACCGCCCCGGGCGGCGTCGTGCGCCTGGGCTGCCGTCCGGACGAAAACCGGGTGGAATTCTGGGTCCAAAACGACGCCGTCATCCCCAAAAGCGTGCGCATGCGCATCTTCAACCGGTCGTTCTCCACCAAGGGAATGGGGCGGGGGCTCGGCACCTACAGCATCAAACTCCTCACCGAACGCTACCTCGGCGGCGCCGTGGACTTCTCTTCCACCCGCGAGGAAGGCACCGTGTTTCGCGTCCGCCTGCCGCTCGGCGGCTAGCGCGAGGCGGGGGCGCAGGCAGGCTGGGGCGCTGCCCCAGACCCCGGCAGAGGCTCTGCCTCTGCACTCCGCCGGGGGGCGGGCGCGCCCCCCGGGCCCCCCGACTCGGCTTTGGCCGGGCGGAGGCTTGGCCGGTTTGGCGGGAGGTCGGAGAGGTGAAGATGGCGGCTGCATTTGCCGGGACGCTGCATGTCGCTTCGCGACAAGCTCGTCCCGGCAAATGCAGCCGCCACCACGCCGTCGCCCCTTCGGGGCGAAGGGAGAAGGAATTTTACTTTCCGAAGCCTCGAATGAGATTGTCCCCCATCCCCCTTTGAACGTTTTT
>NZ_AECZ01000053.1 GCF_000179555.1 Solidesulfovibrio fructosivorans JJ] | reverse complement strand
ACCCTCCCCAAAAAACTTTCAAAGGGGTTGAGGCAGACCAACTCCATTTAGAGCGATTTTCAATTTTCTTGAATGCGGCGCTTCGCCGCTGGCGTGGTTGTTGCCGCAATCGCGTCCGGCGTCGAGGCGCGAAGCGCCTCGTGCCGCCGGGCCGATTGCGGCAACTAACATACGTCGTCCCGCCGCCCGACAACACCGCCCCCAGCACCAACCCACACAACAGCACTCCCATCCCACCAGCCCAACCCGGTAAAGGGGGGCCCGGGGGGCATCAAGCCCCCCGGCGGAGAGGTGCAGGAGAGGCAGAGCCTCTCCTGCCCGGGCCCGGGGCAGCGCCCCGGCTCCTCGCCGAAGGCGCCGTCCTCCTCCATCGCGTGCGCTGCGCCCGCAATTTCCCGATATCGTCCGGCCGAAAAGGTACCGTAAGCACGGTAAGCGACACGGGCGGCAGGGTAAGGCGGGCCTGGCCTTTGGCTATGGCGACGGGGGCTTCGGCGCGCAGGACGGGACGTTTGTCGTCCGGCCCCGAACCGGACCAGACCTGTCGCGCGGCGTTGCGGCCCGGGCGGCCGCCGTTTAGATGCAAGACGAGGTCACGGGACGTGTCCTTGTTGATGAGGAAGACAGTGAGTTGCCGGGTACGGTCGTTGCGGGCGGCGACGACGCGCACCTTGTCGCCGTCGGTCGCGCCCACGAGAGCCGTGCCGAGGTTTCTCGCCAGGAGTTTGAGGGCCAGCCCGGTGGGCAGCGGCCGGTTGCGGCTGTCCAGGGCGTCCCAGAGTTCCGGAGCGGTATCGTTGTTGAGCCAGCGCGTGGTCCAGATTTGGGCCGTGACCACGCGGGGGTCGCTTATGGCCTGGGCGAGCATATCGAAGAGCACCAGCGCGTGGCCGAGGGTGTTTTCGTGTTTCCAGCCCAGGTTTTGGGGATGGGCGTACCAGTCGGCGGAGTTGGTTTCGGTCAGAAGGTAGCGCAGGCGGTCGGCCAGGCCGGGCGGACCGTAGCGCCGGGCGGCCTTGTCGATTTCGGACACGCCGAGCATGCGCACCGGGCTGTCGCGGTAGTAGTCGTAACCGTACCAGGCGTAGCAGGGATATTCGTGGACGGAGACGAAATCGATGCTGTCGGCGGCCAGGCCGAACACGGCCCGCCACCACGGGGTGGTGATGCCGTTTACGTTGTCGAGGGAGCCCACGTCGTCCGCGCCGGAGGGGCCGTTGGCTCCGATCTTGATGGTTGGGTCCACGCCTTTCATGGCCGCGGCGAAAACGGGCAGGTCCTGGGCGTAGTCGGCGGCCTTGGCCCCGCCGTTGTAGACGTAGAAGTAGGATTCGTTGCCGATTTCCCAATATTTCACACCGTAGCGGCGCTCTATATTGGCGTAGCGCACCCAGGATACGGCGTTTTTGAGCAGCGTGGCCCTATCCGGCACGGTCTCGCCCGGACCGCCGGGGCGGTACATGGAGTCGTAGGCCACGACCACCACCGGCTCGGCCCCGGTCTGCCGGCACAGACGGATGAAGGCGTCGAAGTCGAGGGGTTTGCGGACGTAGCGGTTCCCGTGGAGGTCGTAGACGCGGGCGTCGTTGGAGGGCCATTCGTCGGGGCCGAGCCGGGCCAGGGTCGGGCGGGGACGGCGAAAGGCCGGCGGCGCGGCCCAGAGCATGCCGTCGGATTTCTCGCCGCCGGGATAGCGCAGGGTGCCGGCCCCGAGGTCCAGGATGGCGTGGGCCAGCTTGCGCGCGCCGGGGCGGCGATTGACGTCGGCGTCGAGCAGATAGTCGACGTCGATGCCGAGAAGCTTGCGGTTCACGCGGCGCAGGATGTGCCCGGCGTCCACGGCGGCGACGGTGCTTCCGGGCGGCGTATTGGAGGGAGGGTCGGCCGAGGCGGACGCGGCCAGCGCGAAAACCAGGGCCAGCGCGCCGCAGAGGACGGCGAACCGTGATTGGGACATAAAGCCTCTTTGATCGTCCGGGACGGGATAGTCCCAAGGTCCGGACAAGACAAGAGGCGGCGAACGAAGTTTCGGCGACGAATCGGGGACGGATCAGATCAGGCAGCAGTCGTGGTAGTGGTCGATGATGTCCTGCTTGGACAGCATGGCCTCGATTTCGTCGGACCGGTCGTCGGGCACCACGGGCAGTTCGTCGATTTGCAGCCTGGCCATGATGTCCAGGGCCGTTTCCAGGGAATCGCCCAAGCGCACGCGGGCCACCTGCGCGGTGGCCACGTCCTTGGCCACCACGAGGTCCCGCAGGCTGTCGTCGAAAAGCACCTCGCGCAGGTCGTTGACCGAAAGAATGCCCGTCATCTTGCCGCTTTTGTCCACCACCGGGAAATACGATTCCGTGGAGTTGGTCACGGCTTTGACCAGGGCGTGAAAGGGCATGTTCTCGGCGATCACGCTCACCGGCCGCTGCCGGATGGCCTCGCCCACGGTCATGCGCGACAGGATGCCCCGGGCGAACTCGCCGATATGGGCCGGTGAAGCCAGCCTATTGTCCATCTGCTTTTCGTAGAGCGTCACCTTGCGGGGCAAAAGCAGGAAGGTGATGGTGGAGACCAGAAGCAGCGGCACGAGCAGCGTGTAGCTCGAGCACATTTCGCTGGCCATGATGACCGAGGCGATGGGCACCTTGGCCACGCCGGAAAAAAAGCCGCCCATGCCGATCAGCACGAACGAGCCGGGATTGACCACGAGATTCGGAAAAAGGGCATGGCCGAGTTCCCCGAAAGCCCCGCCAAGCATGGCCCCGATAAAAACCGACGGCCCGAACACGCCGCCCGAGCCGCCGGAAGCGATGGTGAACGACGTGGCCACGATTTTCAAAAACACCAGCGCGGCCATGGTCTGCCACAACATTTTCCCGTCCAGGGCGGTCTGTATCCAGACGTAGCCCCCGTCGATGATCTCCGGAAACCGCCAGGCCACGCAGCCGAGCAACAAGCCGCCGACGGCGGGCTTGAACATGCGCGGGATGGGCAGGGGGTTGAAGAAGTAGTCGCGCAGCCCGTAAAAAACCTTGATGTAGATGTAACCGCACCCGGCGCACAGCACGCCGAAGATGAGACAGGGCAGGAGTTCCACCGGCATGGCGAAATGCACGGGCCCGGGGGTGAAAAGGGCCTGCCGGCCGAACACCTGGGAAAAGACGGCGTAGGCGGCGATGGAGGCGATGATGCAGGAAAGGAGCGCCTCGAATTCGTATTCCGTGTCGCGGTAAAGCACGCCGGGCACGAAAAGCGCCGCCCCGAGGGGCGCCTGGAAAATGGCCCCGATGCCGCCGGCCGCCCCGGCCAGAAGCAGCACGCGCCGGTCGGCGGTGTCGAGCTTGAGCCAGGAGGCCAGAATGGAGCCGAATCCCGAGCCGATCTGGGCGATGGGGCCTTCCTTGCCGGCCGAGCCGCCCGAGCCGATGGTCAGGGCGGAGGCGACGAACTTGATGATCGGGGCGCGCTTGCGCACGTAACCGCCGCGCAGATGGAACGACTCGATCATGGCGTCGGTGCCGTGGCCCTCGGCCTCGGGGGCGATGCAGAAGACGAGCAGGCCCGAGGCCAGCCCGCCGAGGCCGGCGATGGGAATGATGATCCAGCTGACGACCGGGGCGTGCATGCCGGGCGCGACGGGCTGGAAGGCGATGCCGTGGCGCGCCCAGGCCATGGGGACCTCGACCAGCCAGGTCAGGGCGTGCACCAGCATGGCATCGAAAAAGACGGCCCCAAGCCCCGCGACCACGCCGACCAGGGCGCTTAAGACAAGCCGCCGCGCGTGGCGCGGCCAGCGGGCGACGCCAAGGCCGCCGCTACGGAGGACATCAGGCACAAACATGCGCGAATCCCTTGTCGGTCGCTACCGGCCGCTTTTGCCCATACAACCATATCGGACGGCCATGTTCAACAGCACGGCGTCGCCCGGGCGGCGCGCCAGGCCCGTTCCCGGGTTCGTGACAACGCGGAAACCGGCCCTTGCAAGGGCGTCGTCTTTGATAGTAATGCAGGGCCTCGCGGTGTTTTGGCCCGATGCCACGGCCGCGTTCCCGGACAAAACGGTCCCCATGGGACCCGGAGGAACCCCACTATGACGCTTTTCCGTCGCCTTGCCCTTCTGGCGGTGGCCCTTTTGTGCTTGCCGTCCCTGGCCCTGGCCGCTTCGGCCAAGACCTACGCCGTGGCGCCCTTTGCCGTCCACGGTCCCGAGAAATACCAGTACCTGAGCCAGGGCGCCCAGAGCATGCTCGAATCGCGCATGAACTGGCCCGGGCACCTCGCGCCCATGGACAAGAGCAAGGTCGGGTCCCGGCTGGCCAAGGCTCCCGGCTCCGAGGCCGAGGCCAAAAAAACCCTGGCCGACATCGGCGCGGACTACCTCGCCTACGGCTCCATCACCGTCTCCGGCGAACAGGCCAGCGTGGACATCATGGTGATCGGCCAAAACGGCCAGAAATGGCCGAAAAACTTCACCACCAAGATGGGCGACCTCATCCCGGCCATGGAACGCACGGCCCAGTCGCTCAACAACGAGATCTTCCAGCGCCCCGCCGCCAAGGGCGACGCCGCCGTCAACCAGATGAACCCGAATTTCGTGGTCAACCAGACCAACCAGAACCAGAAGGTCTACCTCAACCCGAACTTCCGCTACGCCGGTCCGGCCGATTCCCCGGGCGTGTGGCGCAGCCAGTCCATGCCGTTCGTCTCCCGCGGCATCGCCATCGACAACCTGAGCGGCACCGGGAAAAACGAGGTGGCCATCCTGGGCGACCATTCCGTGCAGGTCTTCGCCTACAAGGACCGCCAGCTGCTGCCCGTGGCCAAGTACGAGGTGCCGCCCAACATCAAGCTGCTGAAAATCAGCACCCTTGACATCAACGGCGACGGCAAGGCCGAGATCATCGTCTCGAGCCGTTATTTCAAGGACCCCCGTTCCTTCATCCTCCAGCTCGACGGCAACCATCTCAAAGAGCTTTACAAGGACATCAAGCTGTACCTGAACGTGGCCACCGTGCCGCCGGACTTCTCCCGGCAGCTCGTCGGGTCCAAGGGCGATCCCAAGGACCTGTTCGTCCAGGGCGTTCACAACGTCATCTTCTCCGGCGGCCAGCCCGCGCTTTCCACGCGGCTGAACCTGCCGAGCAAGGCCAACCCCTTCAACTTCGTCTACCTGCCCGAGAAAAGCGGCTATAAAGTCATCCTGAACGACGACAAGGACCACCTGGTCGTCTACACGGCCAAGGGCGAACGCGTGGCCGCCACGGAGGATCAATACTGCGGCTCGGCCATCGGCCTGGAGTACGACTCGCTCATGGCCCCCATGGAAAAGCCCAAGTCCGACTACCTCTGGACATACTATTACATCCCGCTGCCCATGCTCGTGACCAACCTGGACAAGGGCGACCGTTTCGAACTGCTGGTGAGCAAGAACATCTCCCTTGCCGCCCAGTTCTTCGAAACATTCCGCACCTTCTCCCAGGGTGAAATCCACTCCCTGTACTGGGACGGCGTGGGCATGAGCCTTTTGTGGAAGACCCGCCGCATCAAGGGCACCATCACGGGCTACGCCCTGGCCGACATCGACAACGACGGCCAGAAGGAACTGGTGGTGTGCATCAACACCTGGCCGGGCGCCACAGGCGTCTACGCCCGCCGCACCATCGTGCTCGCCTACAAGCTCGACACCACGAGCATGAGCCAGCCCGGCGAGTTCGGCATCGATATGGGCGGCCAATAGCCCTTTCCTCTTGACGCCAAGCCGGGAGAACCGCATTTTGCGGCGGTTCTCCCGGCTTTTTTTGTGCCCCAACCCGTTTGCCCCGGCGAGGTCGCCTGTGTTCGCCCTGTATCTGGCCCAGATCGTCAACTCTGGACTGGCCTTGGGAGCCGTCTACGGTCTTATGGCCCTGGGCTTTTCCCTGATCTACAGCGCCAGCCGGCTGATCAACTTCGCCCAGGGCGAACTGCTGCTTCTCGGCGGACTGTGCCTGGCCACCCTGGCCGGCTGCGTCCACCTTTCCCCGCTGCTGGCGGTCTCGGCCGCCATCGTGGCCGGCTTTTCCCTGGGCCGGGTGCTTTTCGCCACCACGCTCGGGCTTTCGCTTCGCGCCTCGCCGCTTAAGCAGCTCATGCTCACCGTGGCGGCGAGCCTGGTGTTCCAGGGCGTGGCCATTTTGGCCTGGGGCAAAAATCCGCTCATGCCCCCGCGCCTGCTTCCCCTGCCCGATGTGCGCCTGGGGCCGCTTTTTCTCGGCCGCGACACGGCGACCGGGCTCGTGCTGGCCGTTTGCAGCGCGCTGGCGCTCGGGCTTTTCCTCAAATACACGCGCCTTGGCCGGGCGCTTCGGGCCACCTCGCAAAACGCCGTGGCGGCGCGGCTCATGGGCATAAACCCGGTTTTTTGCCATGCCCTGTCCTTCGCCCTGGCCGGGGGGCTGGCCGCTCTGGCCGCTTTGGCCGTCGGGCCGCAAACCGGGCTTCGCTACGACATGGGGCTCGGACTTGGGCTCAAGGGGTTCGCCGCGGCCACCATCGGGGGCTACGTTTCGCTTGGCCGGGTGTTTCTGGGCGGGCTGGCCCTGGGGCTTATCGAGGCGGCGCTGGTGCTGCTGCTTTCCGGGGAACTCAAGGAAATCGCCACCTACGCCCTCATCATCGTCCTGCTCGTCCTCGCCCCGGGCGAGACCGAGGCCGAACGCCCGTGACCGCCGTAGCCGTTTCCCGCAAGATCTCGCTGGCGTTTTTTTTCGGGGCGTTGCTCGCGGTGGGCCTTTTCACCCCGGGCTACCAGCTCATCGGCGTCAACCAGCACATGTTTCTGGCGGCAAACGTCCTGGCGCTCAATTTCTGCCTCGGCCTCGGCGGCCAGATTTCCCTGGCCCAGGGGGCTTTCGCCGGCATCGGAGCCTATGCCTCGGTGCTGCTGCATGCCCGCTATCCCGGGGCGACGCTTGTCATCGCCCCGGCGGTGGTCCTTGGCACGGGGCTTCTGGCGGCCCTTATAAGCCGCCCCATGGAACGCCTCGGCAAAGGGTTTCTGGCCATGGCCACGCTGTGCGTGTCGCTCGTGTGCATCAATGTGGCGCTCACCCTCGAAAACGTCACCGGCGGTTCGGCCGGGCTCATGGTGGAGCGCAAGCTGGCGCTGCCGGGGCTGGGCGAGCTGGCCGGGGACCGGGTGACTTTTTTCCTTTTCGTCCTGCTTTTGGCCGTGGGGGCCTACGTGTTCCTGGCCGTGCGCGACAGCCGGCTGGGACGGGCCCTGGCCGCCTGCCGCGACGACCGTTTCGCCGCTTCGAGCCTGGGCATCGACCGGCCGGCGGCGCGGGCCGTGTCCTTCGGCCTGGGCGGGGCCTTTTCGGCCGCGGCCGGCCTGCTTTACGGCCACTACACCGGCTTTATAAGCCCCGAGCAGTTCAACCTGGAGCTCTCGCTCAAGGCACTGTTGTTCCTCGTTATCGGCGGTCCGGGCAACCTCCTGCGCCCGCTTTTCGCCGCCCTTGTGCTGGAGACGGCCATGAGCCATCTCCAATTCCTGGGCGACGCCCGCACCCTGGTCAACGGGCTGCTTCTGGGCGCGGCGCTTTTGGCCGGATTCCGGCGGCTGCGCAAATAGCGGCTGCGCAAATAAACGTTTTTATCCTATATCTTATAAATAATTTCTTTTTTTATTGACGAAAATTTCCGTTTTGTATTTTATATCCGTATATCAAGGCCTAAATATTAATGAATAGTTTCCAAACCGCTGGGCGTGCCGCATAGCCCGAAGGAGGGTCTTGCCATGGTCGCATGCAGGTTCAACCCCCATCGTCTTACAAATCACGCCTTCCTCATTGCCTTCGGATTGCTGCTCTTTCTTCTGGGCGGGTGTGCCTCCAAGGCCTCGCTTACGCAACTCAGCAGTTTTTCCACCAACACGGACAGACTGTCCGACGACACCATGAAGTTCTACGGTTATATGTTTGATCTTCACGAGAATTTTCAGAAGGATCAATACCTTGCCAGCATCGATAAAAACATCAGCATCCTTCATTATCAACTGAGCTACCTTCCTTCACAAGAGCTTACCTTCAGAAAATTGCTTTTCACGACATTGAAGAAATACGCCCAGAACCTTAAATACATCATGTCCGATGATATCAATTCCAGTTTTGAAACAAATATCACCGACCTGGCAGGTGTGCTCCAGTCGTTTAAGGATAAAATCCTTCCCAATGTAACCCTGCCCGAGACCATAACAAAGGATACCGTCGCCACGGCAGCGAACAAAATCGCCGACTGGTTTCTTGAGAAGAAAAAGCAAAAAATCGCCCGGGAATCTTTGGCGAATGTCACGCCTTATATCGTTACGTTCGTTGAAGTCCTGAAAGATGAACTAGGGACCTGTGGCGATACGACCGATTCCTCCCAATACTGCGCCAGCGTTCCAGACCAGAAAAAGCCGGTGGCCGTGGTAGTCAGTCAACAGATCTGCGATAATTTGCAGCAATACATGGATGCCGCCGACAGGGCCGCCATGCTCGCCACAAAACCGGCCGACATCTTGGCCAACCGCAAGACCGCCTATTCCTATCGCTACAAACGCGATAGGGCCTGCGAAAGTCTCGCCGCCCTGCGACAAGCCCTTGATGCTTACGAAACGGCCGTTACAAGCCTGCCCGTAGCGATCACGGACAAAAAAACGGAGACCCTGGCCAGGGCACTCGGCATTGTCGCCGCGCAGCTTGAGCAGTTTGAGACCGTGTTCGCGAAAGCATCCCTTTAACCAGGGGAGGATGACGCCATGACGCTCGACATCGACACGCTTGTCACCCTGTACACGAATCTGGCCACGGATATCGAAACCATACGCAGTCTCCATGGGGAGATTGGCGCCGACGCGCAGACGCAGCAACTCCCGGCCGAGGTACGCAAGCTTGTCGCCTTGATCCGGGACTACACCCCGGCCAATGCCCTCCTCGCCGCGAAATCCTCAAGCGCGTCGCTTTCGAATAAGCTTCTGGAAACACGAGGCATTCTGGAATCGAAATATGCAAGCGAAAACGCCGCGAAAAGCATCATCCAGGCCATCGACGCCTACGAGTCTTACCTCAAGGAAAATGAGAATACGCTTCGCAGCGATCCCGCCGAATATGTGCGGGAGACATCCCGGCTTCTTCAAGTCGTCCACCGAGCGATGGGTGGTAATTATCTCACCGAGGACAGCGTCTATTTAAGCGGCAAGATGTGCAATGACCAGCTCAGCAAACTTGCCGGCATCCTGCTGACGTTAAACAGCAAACAACTTCTCGGCATTTTTGACGCATTTTACACTGCCAACAAGGGATTGGAAGACTTCAAACAAAAACTCAAGGGATACGCGGACAAGATCAGCATGGCGACGACCGTCATCACGACGATCATCGACGTGTTGCAGCGTGTCGGCAAAGTCCTTCCCTTTCTCGTCTAGCACCGCCGCCGGCCATGCGCCCGCCCGCCTGTCCCGGGGGCGGGCGGGCGCCTTCCCCTTCCCCTTGCAAAAATGATTTACTTCGCCCCCGGTTGCGGTAAAAATTCCTGGCTGCTTTCGCCAAGACCAATCCGCCCCGGAGGCTTCCGCATGGCCAAAATTCTCATGCTGCTCGCAGCATTGCTCCTTGTACCCGCTGTCGCCGCGGCCCAGCAGGCCGGCCAGAGCCCGGCCCCCGCCGCCACGGCGCAGCCGGCCGAACAGCACCCGGCCCCAACCGGCGACCCCATCGTCATCGGTGGGCTTTTCGCCCAGTCCGGCCCGGCCGCCGTGGTCGGCACCCCGAGCAAGCTCGTGGCCGAAATGACCGTCAAACAGATCAACGCCATGGGCGGTATCCTGGGCCGGCCGCTCAAGCTGATCGCCTACGACACCGAGTCCTCCCCGGACGTGGCCCTGCGCGAGGCCAGAAAGCTCGTCGAGGGCGACCACGTGCTGGCCATTGTCGGTCCGACCTCCACCGGCGAAGGCTTGGCCGTCAAGAAATACACCGAGGAAAAGCACGTCCCGGTCATCATGACCGTGGGCGGCGACGCGGTCATCGCCGGCGGCAAGTTCGGCCCCTACGACTGGACCTTCAAGGCCCCCCAGCGCACCGCCACGGCCGTGGCCAAGATCTACGAGTACCTCAAAGGCAAAAACATCTCGAAGATCGCGGTCATGAGCTCCAAGGACGCTTTTGGCCAGGACGGCCTGACGGAGCTGAAGCAAAACGCCTCCAAATTCGGCATCGACATCATCGCCTCGGAAACCTTCGATCCCAAGGGCACGGATTTCTCGGCCCAGGCCTTCAAGCTGCAGGCCGCCAAGCCCCAGGCCGTGGTGGTCTGGACCATCGGCCCGGCCGGGGCCATCGCCGCCAAGAACTTCGCCTCCCTGCCCGGCGAACGCCCCCTGCTCGTCGAATGCCACGGCCAGCCCGGCCCCAATTACCTGAAGCTGGCCGGCGAGGCCGCCGGCGGCACGGTCATGCCCGGCACCAAGCTCATGGCCCCGGAAACCCTGCCCGACGAAGACCCGCAGAAAATCGTCATCGAGGCCTTCATCAAGGCCTACAACGACGCCGGCATCCAGGAAAAATTCCCGCTCAACACCCACTCCGGCTACGCCTACGACGCCCTGACCCTCCTGCGCGCCGGCCTGGAAAAGGCCGGCAAAGCCGACCCCGAAGCCCTGCGCGAGGCCCTGGAAAACCTCCACCACGTGGTCGGCGTCTCCGGCGTCTACAACCTCTCCTCCCAGGACCATAACGGACTGGGCCCGGACTCCATGATCATGCTCATCGTGGACTCCGGCCGCTTCAAGCTTGCGCCGTAGGTGGAAGTGGAGGCGGTAAAGAAGGTGCGAGGGGAACCCCTTTTTGTAAAAAGGGGTTCCCCTCGCGCTCCCCTCCCGAAAAACTTTCAAGGGGGAGAATCCGTAGCCCCGGTGGTACGATGAAAACACCCGTGCAAAATTTCACCGTGGCCGAGGCCGAGGGAGGGCAAAAGCTCCTCCAATATCTCGCCCGGCGTCTGGACGGCGCGGTGCCCCCTACCGCCTTGCAGAAATTCATCCGCACCGGGCAAGTCAGGATCGACGGCAAGCGCTGCAAGCCCTTCGACCGTGTGGCCGCCGGCCAGATCGTGCGCATGCCGCCCTACGAGATCAAGGAGCCGCGCAACTCGCCGGCGAAGACGGCTGCGCCGCGCGGCCACGATCTGGACATCCTCCACGAGGACGACGAGATCCTCGTCATCGTCAAGCCGGCCGGCCTGCCCGTCCATCCCGGCTCCGGCCATCCCTTCGCCCTGACCAGCATCCTGCGCGCGCGCTACCCCGACGCCCCGTTCCGCCCCACACCGGCCCACCGGCTCGACCGCGACACCACCGGCGTGCTCCTCGTGGCCAAGTCCTACCGCGCCCTGCGCGCCATCCACGAGGCCATGACCACGGGCACGGCCCACAAGGATTACCTCGCCTGGGTCTGGGGCGAATGGACGCTTGGCGAAGCCAACGATTGGGTGACGTTGCGCGACCGGCTGGCCAAGGAAGGCGGCCCGGGACGCGAACGGGTGGAGCCGTCCGCGGGCGGCAAGGATGCGGTGTGCAAGGTGCGGCTTTTGGGGGTGATGGACACGGCCAGCCTGGTCGAGGTCCGGCTTGAGACGGGCCGCACCCAGCAGATCCGGGCCCAGCTCGCCTCGCGCGGCGCCCCCATCGTCGGCGACCCGAAATACGGCGGCGGTCCGCCGCCCATGCGGCTGCACGCCTGGCGGGTTGTCCTGCCGGACGCCGCCTTCTGCGCCCCGCCCGATTGGGAAGCGCCCTGGCTGGTCAAACGGCTGCGGCGCGCTTCCCTGGCCACCTGCCGCGAGGAAGACCTCGGACGGCCTAGCGCCTCAGCGCCGCCAGACGCCCCAGAATGATCGCCCCGGCCTGGGCCACGTTCAGGGAATCGATGGGCCTGGCCTGGGGAATGCGCCACAGCCGGCCGCAGCGTTTGCGTATCCCCTGCCGGATGCCCTCGTCCTCGTTGCCGAGCACCAGGATCAGCGGGAAATCGGCCGTGGCCTCAAGCGCATTGTCCGCCTCCGGCTCCCCGGCCGCGCCGACGATGGAAAACCCCGCCTCGATGGCCGCATCCAGCGCCTGGGCCAGGTTGGTCACCTTGGCCACCGGCAGCCGGGCCAGCGTTCCGGCCGAGGCCTTGGCCGCCCCCGGCCCAAGCCGCGCCCCCTCGTGGCGGGGCAAAAGGATGCCGCCGCCGCCCAGGGCGAAAAGCGTTCTGGCCAGCGTGCCCACGTTGCCCGGGTCCTGCACCCGGTCGAGGGCCACGGCCACCGGCAACGGCGCGGCCCGGGTCGCGGCCAGCACGTCATCGAGACTGGTCAGCTCGCCGGCGGCGAGCCTCGCCACAACGCCCTGATGATTGCCGGGACAAAGCCGGTCCAGGTCGGCCGCCGCCACGAACCGGAAGCGCACGCGGGCCTCGCGGCAGGCGGCGACAATGGCGTCGATGTCCGGGCCGCGAAGGCCCTGGCGCAACAGCACGTCGTCGATGCCGCGCGGGCGTTCGGCCAGAAGTTCGCGCACGGGTTTGCGGCCGGGCAGCAGTTCGCCGGGCTCCGGCGCTGCGCCCGAGTGGGGCGCGGACGAAAAACGATTGTTACGGTCATGCCGGCTCATGGCACCTCTTGGCCCAAAGCGACCGGAACCACAAGCTTTTTTTTCCTTGCAATTTCATCAACTTTGGTCTATCAATCCGCTAATCGTTAAAAAATCAGCGCAGTTAAGCATCCCTTTGCCAAAGCGCCGCCGCGGCCGCCTTCCGGCTGACGGCTCCCTTCGCCTGGAGAAAAGCCGCATGGCCCGTTATATCCTCTTTGCCATCCTGCCGGTTCTGCTCGTCCTGTCCGGCTGCGCCGGAAACAAATACGAAAAAAACAACGATATGCGCGCCAATCTTGAGCCCGAAGTCTGGGACACCACCCAGATTCTCAAGGATCTCAAGCGCGGCCGCCCCCTGACCAAGCAGGAAAAGGAAGCCCTGGCCTCGCGCGGCGCCATCCAGTTCAATCTGGACGTGGCCGACAACGAGGAAGTCCAGATGTTCCTCCAGTATTTCTCCATGGACAAGCGCGGCACCATGGACAAATGGCTGACCCGGGCCCAGCCCTACCTGCCCTATGTGCGGGCCGTTCTGGCCAGCTACAACCTGCCTCCCGACCTCATAGTCCTTCCGTTCATCGAATCCGGTTACAGCACCATGGCCTATTCGCCGGTCGGCGCCGGCGGCATGTGGCAATTCATGCCCTACACCGCCCGCCGCTTCGGCCTGACCGTGGACTGGTGGGTCGACGAACGCCGCGACCCGTACAAATCCACAGTGGCCGCCGCCAAGTACCTGAGCAAACTCTACCAGATGTTCGGCGACTGGAACCTGGCCCTGGCCGCCTACAACGCCGGTGAAGGCAAGATCTCGCGGGTCATGGCCGCAAGCGGCCAGTGCGACTTCTTCGACATCGCCAAGGACCCCAAGCTGCTCAAGGCCGAAACCCGCCATTACGTGCCCAAGTTCCTGGCGGTACTGAAGATCTTCCAGAATCTCCAGACGCTCGGCTTCCACAAGGTCAACTGGCAGGCCGGCCCCAACCTCAAGGAAGTGCCCGCTCCCGGCGGCACGGATCTGGCCGCCCTGGCCCAGGCCTGCGGCCTGAGTTGGGATCAGTTCCGCGAATACAACCCCGGCTTTCGCCGCATGGTCAGCCCCCCAGACGCCACGGTCAACGTCTACGTGCCCGTGGCCAAGGAACCGATCGCCCTGGCCTACCTGAAAACCCCTGGCAACTATCCGTCGAGCGGCTTGCAGACCGTCACCGCCCAGGCCGGCGAAACCTGGTGGGCCCTGGCCCGCCGGGCGAACATGCCCGTGGCCGAACTGCGCCAGCTCAACCCCTCGCTGCCCGAAACCCTGCCCTCCGGCCAGACCGTGCGCGTGGCCGCAAGCGCGTTTAGCATCGACAACACCGCCCTGGCCGAAGGCCCGGCGGCCGCCTGTGCGCCCAAGGCGCTGGCCTCGGCGGCCAAGCCCCAGCGCCACCGCGTGAACAAGGGCGAATCCATCGGCAGCATCGCCCGGAAGTACGGCGTGTCGACCAAGGAGCTCATGGCCGCCAACAGGATGAAGCGTGCCGGCCGGCTCACCCTCGGCGCCTGGCTCGTCATCCCGCAAAGCGCCTCGTCCCGGTCGATCCAGACCGCCTCCGCCAGCCACACCGTGCAACGCGGCGAGACCATTTCCGGCATCGCCGACAAGTACAACGTGGACCCCGACGCGCTCATGGCCGCCAACCACCTGCGCTCGGCCCGGGACCTGCTCGCCGGCCAGAAGCTTTCCATCCCCGGCGGCAAATCGTCCGCCCCGGCCGTGGCCGCCGCGGCCCTGCCGAGCACCACCTACACCGTGCGTGCCGGGGACACCCTCTCCGGCATCAGCCGCCGCTTCAACGTGGACAGCAGGCAGCTCGCCGCCGCCAACAACCTGTCCTCGAGCGTGGTGCGCATCGGTCAGTCGCTGACCATTCCGGGCTCGGGCCAGCGGCCCAGGACCTTTGCCGCGCGCGATCCCGAACCGACGAAAAAGAACCTCTGGGCCCCCAAGGCCCAGGCCCAGGCCGAAAAACATCCCGCCGCCGCAAAAACCCCGCCCACGCCCCAAAAACGCCAGGCTGCCAAGTCCGTCAATTACAAGGTCAGCCCGGGCGAGACCGTCTGGGGCATCGCCAAGAAATTCAACGTGGAACCGTCCTCGCTCATGGCCTGGAACAACATGAAAAGCCCAAGCGCCCTCCAGGCCGGCTCCCAGATTACCATCCGCAAGGATTAGGAAAAGGGCGCGAGAAGCATGCGAGAGGGGAAACCCTTTGAAAAGGGTTCTCCCCTCTCGCGCTCTCCCTTTCCTAAACTTTCTCGTCGTTGAAGTTCTCCAAACGAGACCACTTCCTTTCTTTCAGACAAAATCTTTGCGAAAGGACGTGGCAGGGAAGATCCTGCCCGCGTGATGATTCTCTGGGCAGGGCGTCAAAAGCCCCAATCCGCGCTACAAGCCCGTTTCCCGAAAAATCGTTTCCAGGCGGCGGCGGTTGACGCCAAGGTCGCTATACCCCACGCGCGAGGCGGACCGGGCATGCAGCAGCCCGGCCTGCGGGTCGTGGAGGAATTCCACGTCATCCACGAAGCCGAAGCGGAACGAGGACTGGGTGGCATGGAGATAGCGGCCGGTGGCGACACGCACGGCATAGCCGTTTTTTTCCAGATACGCGGCCAGGGCCGGGATGGGGTTTTCGGCGCAGGGCCGGGGCGCGACGAAATGCAGCGGATCCCTCGGAGACGCCGTGGTGGCGACCCAGTTGGGCTTTTTCCCGTCGGCACGAAGCGGCCCTTCGGCCGGGGATACAAGCGGCCCCATGCGCCGGCTCGCCCGGCCAAGCCAGGCCAGCCCGCAGACGAGCACGAGACCGGCAGCGAGAAGGACCACCGCCGCCACCTGCCCCACGGCCTCGAAAAATGATACCACGTGACGCAATGTTTCCATGTCAGATCGACGCCCCCTCCGGTGATTCCACCATCGGGCAGGCCTGGGCGACGACCCGGTTGCGGCCCGCGCCCTTGGCTGCGTAAAGACAGCCGTCGGCCCGGGCCAGCAGGGCGTTGAGCCCCGTCGCGCCCGAGGCCATCCCCAGGCTCGCCGTCACCGTATGCCCGCCGGGGGACAAGGCCGCCACGGCCTGCCGCAAACGCTCGGCAACCTCTTCCGCGTCCTTCCCGTCCAGGCCCGGCAGCAACACGCCGAATTCCTCGCCGCCAAGGCGTCCGATTTCGTCGCCGTCCCGAAGCGCCTCGGCCAGCCGTCGGGCCACGGCCCGCAGCACGACATCCCCGGTCTGATGCCCGTAGGTGTCGTTGATGTCCTTGAAATAGTCCAGATCGAGCATGATGAAGCTCACCGGCTCGCCACGCTCCCTGGCCCGATCCAGGGCCTTTTCGGCCAGGTGTAGGAAATGCCGCCGGTTGGGCAGACCGGTCAGGAAATCCGTCTGCGCCTGTTTGCGCAACGCATCGCGGGCCTCGCGCAGTTCCGCCTCAACGCGGCCAGACGTCATGGAAAGCAGGCAGAACGCCAAAAGCGGGATCAGAAGCATGCTGGCCAAAAGCAGCGTCTTGACGATGGGGTCCGGGCCGCCAAGAGCGCACTGTAGCGCGTCCAGCGATTCATTGGCACGAAAGGCGTAGGAGACGGAAATGAAAAAAAGAAACCCGGAAAAAACAGTTTGCATCGAATAAGTACGCCAGTTGCGCACAACAAAAGGCTCTATGGCGATGCGTCCGTAGACGAGCATGCAATACGTCGAAAAAACAAAGACTCTCCGGCAGGTGTCGAAATCGACGAATGTATAATAGAGCAGGCACGATTCGCAGAGCACAGCCAGGGCGATCGTAAAGGAATTGCGCAGACCGATATGATCTATTCCACCATACAGGGCAATGCCGCGATACCAAAGAATCCCTTGCAAAAATATCAGGCTGTTTCCGATAATCAACGAGGGATCCGGGCCGAGCACTCTGAAGAAAATCAAAAAAAGGCCGACGCACCATGCCAGTTGCCCCAGCGTGAAAGAGCCGAATCCAGGGTACGTCTTTCTATAGAAATATGTATAGGTAAGAACTCCAGTCAGCGAAAAAAACAAAATCGCCGACATGAGCACCATCGTGCTGGTATCGAGAAGCGAAATAAACTGCTGCATACCGCAAATAATATCAGACTGTAACGCATATTGAAACGGGCTGCATTGAAATCATTTGCTATAATGATGCTCTGCCTGCGTCAAGCCCCGTAAAGCGCTTTCCGCAGCAACGTTCGCAACTCGTCGTCGGGCAAAATCCGTCCCGTCCACAAGCGAAACTGTTCCACCGCCTGATACAGAAACATTTCCATGCCCGAGACGACCAATCCCCCCGCCGCCAGCGCATCGGCGCCGAAGTGTGTGGGATCGGGCGTGTAGACCAGATCGTAGACCACATGGTCCGGCCCCAGCGCCTCGGCCGGATAGGGGGAAAGGCCCTCCAGCCGGCCGGTCATGCCCATGGGTGTGGCATTGACCAAAAGCCCGGCCGGGAAATCCGCCCGGCGGTCCCAATCGACCCGCTCCAGCCCGAATTCTCCAGCCAACACAGCGGCTTTTTCCGCGCTGCGCCCCGTCACGGCAAGCCGCTCCACACCCAGGCGCACAAGCCCCGCCACCGCCGCCCGGGCCACGCCGCCGCAGCCGAGGATCAAGGCGGCGCGCGGCGCGATGCCGCGCAGGACCAGCGGCCGGCAAAAGCCCTCGACGTCGGTATTTTCCGCCCACAGCTCCCCGTCGCGCCAGTACAGCGTGTTGACGGCCCCGACCGACCGGCCAAGGTCCGTTACGGCATCGACATAGGCCATGACCGGCGTCTTGTGCGGAATGGTGACGCTGAGGCCCTCCACCGGCGTCTCGCGCAGCCGAACCATGAACGCCCCAAGCTCCTCGGGCAACGTCGGCCAAGCCTCATACCGGGCCTTGATCCCAAAGCGCTTGAAGCCCCAATTGTGCACCAAAGGACTCAGCGTGTGCCCCAGCGGATGCCCTATGATCCCAAACACCCTGCTCATGATGTTTCCTTGCGGGAGAGAGGAGGAGAACCGGGGGCGGGAACCCTTTTTTAAAAAAAAGGGTTCCCGC
>NZ_AECZ01000052.1 GCF_000179555.1 Solidesulfovibrio fructosivorans JJ] | reverse complement strand
CCGTTTTAGGTAAAACGGTCCCGCCCCCCGGGCCCCCCACCCTCCCCAAAAACTTCTAAAGGGTTGTAGCCAACTATCCTAACCCACTATTTTTACAATACTCTCAAAAAAAATTCCTTATCCCTTCGCCCCGAAGGGGCGACGGCGTGGTGGAGGCGGAATTTGTTCGGGGCGAGCCTGCCGCGAAGCGGCGGCACCGTCCCGGCAAATTCCGCCTCCATCTTACACACATCCGCCTGACGGCTCCCCCGCCAAAATCCCGCCCAACCAAAGCACACCGGACGGGGGGTCCGGGGGGCCCGTGGCCTCCCGGCGGGGTCTGGGGCAGCGCCCCAGTCGTCTCCCCGTCTCCTCCCAGCCAGCCTACCCGCCTTACCCGGCGCTCGACCGCAGCCGCGCCAACGTGCGCGCGTCGGCGAGCAACGTGGCGATAAAGGCGTCGCCGTCGCCGCGCTCCATGGCGGCAAAGGCCCGGGCAAAAAAGCGGGCAAAGGCGTCGGCGGGCTCGAAGTCGACGCATCGTACGCCTCGGGGGGTGTTGCAGGAAAGGGGCAGGGCCGCGCCCGGCGGCGGGGTGAAGGCCCGGTCCATGGAGGCGGCGAGTCCGGGGCCGAGGACATCCAGGCGGTTGACGTAGCCGGTGTCGAAACCAAAGGTGCCGGCCAGGCTGCGTCCGCCTGGGTAAACGAGCAGACAGGTGAAGGCCGTTTCCACGGCCGGGCCGCGCGAGGTGATGCGGCAGACGACTTCCTCGGGCTCGGTGTCGAAAAGGACGCGGCCGGGGCTTACGGCGTAGGGGCCGAGATCGAAAAGCGCCCCGCCGCCGAGTTCGGGGCGGTGGCGGAAATTTTCCGGCGGCAGCGGCGGGAAGGAGAAGGTGGCGACGATGCGCGCGGGGGCCGTGTCCCTGTCGGCAAAGGCCTGTATCAGGCCGGCGACGCGCGGATGCTCGGCCCAGACCGTGGCTTCGGCCAGGACGCGGTTCTTTTTCGCGGCCAGATCGCAGGCACGCTCGGCGCTTGCAAGGTCGAGGAAAGCGGGTTTGTCCACGATGACGTGGCGGCCGGAGGCCAGGGCGGCCAGGGCGAGCGTCGCATGGCGGCTGTTTTCCGTGGTCACGTAGACGGCGTCGGCGTCGCTTGCGGCCAAGGCGGCCTCGGGATCGTCCCAAAAGCGCAGGAGCAGGCCCGGCGGCCCTTCCATGCGACGACCGCTTCGCGAGGCCACATCCAGGGCCGTAACGCCAAGCCCGGGCAGGCCGGGCAGCACCCGGCGGGCGAAGATATCCGAACCGCCGCAAACGAGAAGCCTCATGGCGTGCGCTCCACAGCTCCCAGGCAGGCAAGCAGGTTGCGGGCCTCGATATTGACGTGGCCGTGGCGGGCCATGCGCCACAGTTGGCCAAGGGTCAGCCACAGATAATGCCCGGGCGCGTCCACGACCGTACCCGGAGAAATTTCCACAATCATATAGCGATTCTGGAAATGATGGAAGCGCCCGCCCTCCTCGGACTGGACGGCGTCGTAGCGCACCGCGCCGAGAGCGGAATCGAAGAAATATTCCAGGAACTGCGGCGCGCAAACCCGGCCGGACCGGGCCGCCACCTCCGAGCAGGCGACGGTGGGGCCGATCTCCATGCCGTCGCGGTTGCCGGGCTCAAGGCTCCCCCGGACCAGAAAATGGAGCACGCCCCACTGGCTCTGGCAGAGAAAGCCGACCAGCCCCAGGCCTTCGTGGTGCAGCAGCGGTTGGGACCAGCGCGTGGCTTCGCGGGTATGGGCCGTGACGTCCACGCCGATGACGGAAAAATAGAGCCCGGTTTCGTGGCGGATGGCGTCCTCGGTCACGCTCCAGCCGCGCAGCCCGTCCAGGGGCAGGGGCGAAACGCGCATGGACGCGGCCGCCTTGCCCATGGTCAGCCAGCCCATGACCGCGTCCATGGTGTGTCGCTCGCGGTCGGAGCGGCAAAAGGACAGGTACACGTCGCGGCGAAACGGCGACAGGCCCTCGAGGCGGGCCGCGTCCGACGGCTCGTCGGGATCGGCCAGGGGAATGAGCGACACCACGGTGCGGGCGTCCATGTTGACGATGTTGTCGCGGGTGAGCAGATCCTTTACCTGGCCGAGGGTCATCCAGGCGAAATCCTCGTGCACCGGCACGTCGTGGGAAACGAGCACGACCATGTTGCGGTTGCGCTTGCGCAGGAATCTGGCCCCCTGCTCGGGCTGGAGCTGGTCGAGAAGCACTTCGGCCAGGCCCGGTTCGGTGAAGTATTCCAGATAGCGCGGGGCATGGCCGCCATGGACCCGGGAATAGTTGCTGCGCGTGGCCTGGACCGTGGGGGAAAGCTGGAGCACGTTGACGTTGCCCGGCTCCATCTTGGCCTGCATGAGGAAATGGAGCACGCCGTCGATTTCCCGGGCGAGCAACCCCAGGATGCCGACCTCGGGCTGGTTGATGATGGGCTGGTCCCAGGACGGAATCGGGCCGAAGTCCGTCTCCACCCGAATACCCTCGATGGTGAAGAACTTGCCGGAGCGGTGCCCCAGGCGCAGGGGACCCGGCAGAAAGCCCCACTGGTCGAGGGCGGCGAGGGAAGCGCGGCGCACCTCGAAACGGTCGCGGCGGTCCTTGGCCGCAAACCAGGCCATGACCGCCTCCATGTCCGGGAAGACGCCGGAGAGGGCGCGGCAGGAACGCGAAAAGGCCAGACGCGCGGCGGCGGTGCTCATGTCCCAGCCAGGGTTTGGCGGTAAACGTCCAGGGAGCGAATGACGCCGGCGGGATCGTAGGGCGTGCTGGCCAGCACCAGGCACACGGCGTCCGGGCTGATGTCGCGAATGTCGAGAAAGATCATGGGCGGCAGGTAGAGCGCCCGGGCGGGGTCGTCCAGGCGGTAGTCCGCCGTGTGGCTGCCGTCGGTGAGCGCCATGGTCAGCGATCCGGCCACGGCCAGGATGCACTGCTCGGTGTCGCGGTGGGCGTGGCCGCCGCGATCGGCGGTCATGCCGTGCATGTAAAAGATCCGGGCCACGGCAAAGGGGATGTGGCGGCCGCCTTCGATGACGGACAGCGCGCCCCGGTCGTCGCGCAGGGTCGCCACGTCAAGCAGGCGCACGCCGTCGAGGGGACTTTTCACGGGCGAACCTCCCTTGGCGGGCGGCCGTCGCCGCCGTGGATCTCGCGCACCACGGCCTGGGGCGTGCGGTTGATCTCCATGAGGGAGCGGCCGACGTATTCCCCGAGCAGCCCGAGCATGACGAGCTGCACCCCGGAAAAGATGATGATCGTGATGTAAAGCATGGTCCAGCCCGAAGGCACGGACACGCCGAAGACCTTTTCGGCCAGGCTCCAGACGGCCATGAGCAGGCCGAAAGCCCCCAAGCCCAACCCGAGAAAGGCCGAAAGCCGCAGCGGCGCCACGGAAAAATTGACGAACATGGTCAGCCACAGCCGCACGAGCTTCCACAAGGTGTAGCCGGACCGGCCGGCCTCCCGGTCGCGGTGCTCCACCTCCACCTGGCCGATATTGCCCGTGGCGCGCAAAATAAGCCCGTCGACGTAGGGCGCTGGGCCGGTATACTCCACGATGCGGTCCACCAGGAAGCGGCTTACGCACTTGAAGCTCGACAGGTACAGGCGCGGCGGCTTGTCGAGGAGCATGGTGGCGACCTTGTCGTTGAAGGCGCTGCCCAGATTGCGCAACCGGCCGTGGCGCTTTTCCCGGAAGGCGGTGTAGACCACGTCGTAGCCGCCGTCGCGGGCCGTGTCCACGATCCGGGCGATCTCCCCGGGGGGATTTTGAAAATCGTCGTCCATGACCACGACCCAGTCCCCGCCGGACTGGCGCAGTCCGGCCATGACGGCGTTGTGTTCGCCGAAATTGCGGGCCAGGCGCAGGTAGGTGACCCGGCCGGGAAAGGCCTCGCAGCACTCGAGGCAGACCTCGTGGCTCCTATCGCGGCTGCCGTCGTTGACCAGCACGATGTCGGTGCCCGGCAGGGGCGGATCGGCCAAAAGCGCGCGCACCAGCCGGCCGATGGTGGCCTCGGCGTTGTAGACGGGAATGACGATGGTAAGCGTTGGCGAAGGTTCCGGATTCATGCTCGTGTACGACTCCGCCCGGGCCGCGTCCGGGCCGGTCCGACGGGATTTTTGGCCATGGCGAAGACCGACAGCCCGAAGGGCATGGGGATGCCATAATCCACCATGAGGGCGTTTTCCACAAACCGCATCCGGGCCAGAGCGGCGTTGAGGCGCGGCGGCAGGGGCGCGAGGTCGGAGCGGGGCGTATGGCCGGGCCGGGCCCGCTTGCGCCAAAGCCGCACCAGGGCGGCGACCGGGAATAAGAGCGTATTGGAATAGGTCATCTTTTCGACGCGAAACCCGGCCGCGACCAGAAAATCCCGCACCTGCCCGGCGCTGTAGCGCTGTTGGACGCCGACGGCCCGGTCGTGCTCGCTGTAAAGGAACTGGTGGGCGACGATATTGAGGATGAGCCGACCGCCGGGGACCAGTGTGCGGCGGGCCTCGGCCAGAGCCGGAATCACGGCCGACGGCGGCACGTTGGCCAACACGTCCAGGGAGAGGACCACGTCGAAGCTGGCGTCGCGAAAGGGCAGATCCACAGCCGAGGCCCGGGTGAGGGGAAAATCGCCCCGCCGGCGGGCAAGGGAAAGGGCCGTGGCCGACAGGTCCAGGCCCGTCACCGCCTCCCCGGCCAGGGTTTCCAGCACCTTGCCCGTGCCGCAGCCGGCGTCGAGGACGCGAAGCGGCCCGTCGGCCTCCTCACGGCACAAGGCGACGGCCCGGCGCACCTGGTCATGCAGGCCCCGGTACCACCAATACGTCTCCTCGGCCGCGAACATGGTCGCGTATTCGGCTTCGAGCATGCGCTATCGCCAGAATCCGCCCAGGCGGGCAGGAAGCCCACGACGAACGGAAGTTACAATCTCATGCGACATCGGCGGGACCCTAGCGGTTTCCTCCGAAAAAATCTATTGCACAGCATGCGGATCACCTCCGGTCGCGAAAATCCGGTCGCGCCCCGCCCGGGACGCCCGTTTTTCTCGGTGGTCACGCCCGTCCTCGGAGAGGCGCGGCGCATCAACGCCCTGGTGGACCACGTGCGCACGGTCGGCTACGGCCTGTCCGTGGAGATCATCATGGTGGACGGCGACCCGGCCGGATCGACGCTGACCGCCCTCGACCGCGAAGGCGTCCTGGCCCTGACCGCGCCCCGGGGCCGGGCCAGGCAATTAAACGCCGGGGCCGGGGCCGCCTCGGGCGAGCACCTCCTTTTCCTGCACGCCGACACGCGCCTTCCCGCCCGGGCCTTCGAGGACGCGGCCAAGGCCCTGGACGCGGGCGCCGCCCTCGGCGCCTTTTCCCTGGCCATCCGCTCGAAAAATCCCTGGCTGCGGCTGGTTGCCGCCGGGGCCACCCTGCGCTCGAAGTGGTTCGACCTGCCCTACGGCGACCAAGCCCAGTTTTTGCGCCGCGACCTTTTTTTCGCCCTGGGCGGGTTTCCCGACATCCCCATCATGGAGGACGTGGCGCTCGTGCGCGCCGTCAGGCGCGCCGGCGGCAAAATCGCCGTTCTGCCGAGCCGCGCCAGCACCTCGGCCAGGCGTTGGGAGGCCGAGGGGACCTTTCGGACCACGGCCCGCAACCTGGCCCTGCTGACGCTTTACAGCCTGGGCGTGCCCCCGGGAAGGTTCGCCCGGCACTATCCCCCGATGCCGGACGCGCACCGGGAGGGGGAGCGGTAGCGCGCCATGGACGTCCGCCTGCTCGTTTTCTGCAAGGCCCCCCTGCCCGGCCGGGTCAAGACGCGGCTTGCCGCCGGCATCGGCGACGCGGCCGCCCTGGCCGCCTACCGGGCCATGGTCGCAAACGTGCTTGGCGCGGCCGACGCCTCGGGACTGCCCGCCATCGTCTATTATGCGCCGGCCGAGGAACTTCCGGCGGCTCGGGAGCTTTGCGGTCCGGACCGGACCTTTCGCGCCCAGGCGGAAGGGGACCTCGGGGCGCGCATGGCCGCCGCCTTCACCGCCACGCTTCGGGAAGCCGACGCCGCCGTGCTGATCGGCAGCGACCTGCCGCTTGTCACCGGCGAAGTCCTGACCCGGGCGGCCCGGGAGCTTGCCGGAAACGACGCCGTGCTCGGTCCGGCGACCGACGGCGGCTACTATGCCCTGGGACTTACGCGCGCCGGCTATTGCCCGGCGCTCTTCACGGACATGCCCTGGAGCACGGCGACGGTCGCCGCTCTCACGCGCGCCCGGCTTGCCGCGGCCGGGAAAAGCCTGGCCCTTCTTCCCGAACTGCCGGACTGCGACACCCCGGACGATTTGCGCACCCTCCTCGCCGCCCCGCCCTGGCGGCGACGCCTCGAAAAGACGCCCTTCGGCCGGTTTCTGGCGAGCCTTCCCGCCGTCACCGTTTGACCAAAACCCCGCCTATCGTTTATCCGTATTGGGAAAAAGGCCGGGGACGCGACGAACGGCGCGATCCCCGTTTGCGAGGATGCGACCGGGCGGAACCGGCCGACACGCGGAAAGGCGGTGCGTGTTTGGGGAATTTGAGCGAAGAGCTGGACGCCAGGACGCTTTCGGCCTGTTTCCTGCGTTGCTACCTGATCGGCGCCGCCTACAACACGCGCGGGTTGCAGCACGTGGGGCTGACTTATGCCATGGAGCCGGGACTGACCGTTTTGTATCCCGACCCGGAAAAACGCGACGCCGTGTTCGCCCGCTATCTCGATCTGTACAACACCCATTTTTTCTGGACGCCGCTTTTGGTTGGGCTGTTTCTGTCCCTGGAGGCCAAAATCGCCAAGGGAGTCCTGCCGGCCGAAATGCTTGACAACGTCAAGACCACGACGGCATTCACCCTGTCCGCCATCGGCGACACGTTTTTTTCCGCCAGCGTCATGGGCTTGTGGGGGCTGTCCGCCGCCTGCCTGGTGGCCGGGGGCCAGTACGCCGCCCTGGCCGTTTTCGCGGGCGGGCTTTTCCTGGCGGCCCAGGTGTTCAAGGCGGCGACATTCCGAGCCGGCTACCGGGAAGGCTTCCACGTGCTGCGCCGGCTCAAGCGCTGGGACATGGTCAACCTCGGCCGCAGGATCAAGCTGATCAACGCCGGGCTTTTGACCGTGTTCTGGATGCTCGCGCACCCCTTGGGGGAGACGGCATCCGTGGCCGACGCCGTGCTGATCGGCATTCTGGCGGCCTGGGCCGCCACCCGGCCGTCGGTGTCCCGGGAGATCGCGCTGCTCATCCTGGCCGCCGGCTGGGTGCTGTTGCGTTCCCTGGGGCCGATCTGACCGGCCGAACCTTCCGGCCCGAGGGCCGGGGAAACCTCCGCCGACGCGGTGGACAATGACCAACCAGACCAACGATACGGGCGCGACGGCCCTTGACGACATCATGCCCACGGACGCGGGCTTCGCGCTTACCGTGCGCGTGCTCAACGAGCAGGGACTCCACGCCCGCCCGGCGGCCAAGCTGGCCCAGGAGGCGCAGAAGTTCCCCTGCGACATCAGCCTGTCCATGGCCGGGGAAACCGTTGACGCCAAAAGCATCCTCGATATCCTCACCCTGGCCGCGGGCAACGGGGCCGAGCTCGAACTGCGGGCCAGCGGCCCGGAAGCCGAGGCGGCCCTGACGAGCCTCGCCACGCTTATCCGCAACCGTTTCCGGTAGGCCGCGTCCCGTGACCGCGCCTGCCCCAAACCCAGTCCGCGACCGCCGCACCGGCCCGACCCGGACCCGGCCGCGCCCCGAGGACCCAACCGGTCATGACGACGCTTAAAGGCATTCCCGTTTCGGCCGGAATCTCCATCGGACGGGCCTTTTTCCTCAACCGATCGGGGGTCGGCCCCCTGCCCCGCCAGACGCTTTCCGGCGCCATGCTGCCGGCCGAGGTGGAACGGCTGGACGGGGCGTTCGCCCAGTTCACGCGCGAGATCGAGCAGGCCCGCGAGCGCATTCCGGCCGAGCTCAAGGAACATGCGCTCATCCTCGACTCGCACCTGATGATCCTCAAAGACCCGAAACTGGCCGGGGCGGCCCGCAACTACGTCAAAAAGCTCTCCATCAACGCCGAATGGGCCCTGGACAAGGCCGTGGACGACCTGGAAAAGGCCTTTGCCGCCCTCGACGATCCCTATTTCCGCGACCGCATCCAGGACGTGCGCACCGTGGCCGGCCGGGTCCTGGCCAGACTCGCCGGGCAGACCGGCGGCACCCGGGCCATCGAAAACCGGGTCGTGCTCATGGCCCACGACATTTCCCCGGCCGACACCGCGAGCCTTCAGACCGACAAGATCATGGCCCTGGTCACGGTCCAGGGCGGCAAGACTTCCCATACCGGCATCCTGGCCCGCACGCTGGGCATCCCGGCCGTGGTCGGAGTGACGGAGCTCGAGCGCGAGGTGCGCGACGGCGATCTGGTGGTGGTGGACGGGCTGCGCGGCGTGGTGCTGCGCGCCCCGGGCGAGGAGGAGCTGGCCAGGCTCTCGGACCTCAAATACCAGTTCGAGGCCTACCAGGCCGGCATCATGCGCGGCTGCCACCTGCCCGGCGAAACCATCGACGGCTACCGCATCAAGGTCAAAGCCAACATCGAGATGCTCGACGAGGTGTCGACCGTGGTCAACAACGGCGGCGAGGGCATCGGGCTCTACCGCACCGAATATTCCTACATGAACCGGTCGAAGCTGCCGACCGAGGACGAGCTGTACCAGGAGTACCTCGACCTGGCCACGATCATGTCGCCAAGGCGGGTCACGCTTCGCACCCTGGACGCCGGCGCGGACAAGTTCGTCTCCACCCTGGGATCGCTCGACGAGCGCAACCCGGCGCTGGGGCTTCGGGCCATACGCCTGTGCATGCGCCACCGCGAGATCTTCAAGATCCAGCTGCGGGCCATCCTGCGGGCCTCGCTTGCCGGCAACATCGCGGTCATGTTCCCCATGATCTCGGGCCTGCGGGAAATCCGGCAGGCCAAGGCGCTTCTGGCCGAGGCCAAGGCCGAACTGCGCCAGGAAGGCAGCCGTTTCGAGGCCGACATGCCCATCGGCATCATGATGGAGCTGCCCTCGGCCGTGATGATCGCCGAAATCCTGGCCCGGGAGGTCGATTTCTTCAGCATCGGCACCAACGACCTCATCCAGTATTCGCTCGGCATCGACCGCACCAACCGCTTCGTGTCCCACATGTACCAGCCGCTGCACCCGGCCGTGGTCAGGAGCATCAAGCACGTGGTCGACGCGGCCCACCAGGCCGGCATCGAGGTGAGCCTGTGCGGCGAGATGGCTTCCGACCCCTTTTGCGTGCCCATCCTCATGGGCATGCAGATCGACTGCATAAGCCTCACCCCGCAGGCCATTCCCGGCATCAAGCGCATCATTCGCCAGGCCACCATGGACGACTGCAAAAAACTGCTTAAATTGGTCCTGGAAAGTCCGTCGGTCTCCCGGACCAACGCCCTTGTCCAGGAAACCATCTTCCGGCAGTTCCCGGACGAACTGATGTTTTACTCCTCCCTGCTCGACCGCGAGGACATCGCGACGTCGTGACCGGCCGGGACGGGCGGCCTCATTTCACTGGCCGGACGCCGGGAAAACACGTATCAGTCGAATCCTCGCCACCTGAAAGGACGACATGACAGCCAAGGAATCGGGCGAAAAACTCGTCGCCCAAAATAAAAAAGCCCGACACCTGTATGAGTTTCTCGAAAAGTACGAGGCCGGGATGGCGCTTACCGGGTCCGAGGTGAAATCGCTTCGGGCCGGCCGGGTCAGCTTCAAGGACGGGTACGTCAAGTTCGAGGGGGACGAGGCCTTCCTCGTCGGCGTGCATATCGGGGTGTACGAAAACGCCGGCTATGCCGGCCACGAGCCGGAACGCCGGCGCAAGCTCCTGCTCCACGCGGCCGAAATCCGCACGCTTCGGTCCAGGGTGGAGCAAAAGGGGCTCACCGTGGTGCCGGTGCGCATCTATTTCAAAAACGGCCGGGCCAAGACGGAAATCGCCCTGGCCCGGGGCAAGAAGGTCTTCGACCGCCGCGACGACCTGAAAAACCGGGACCTCGACCGCGACGCGGCCAGGGAGTTGGCCCGGCATTAGGGTTGCGCCCCTCGAAAAATAGAAGGACGCGACGCTCGCAGCGAACGTCTGATCGGCCCGGGGCGATCAGGCAACGAGGAGTCTTTTGATGGCATGCATCCGCCCTGTCCTGCCGTTGGCGCTTTTTTTGTGCCTTTGCTGCGCCGCGGCGGCCAACGCCGGGGGTACGGAGGCCGACGAGCGCGTGGACGCCTTTCTCGACGAGACGGCCGCCCTGTTCGGCCAGAGCGAGGCCGCCGTCACAAGCCGCCTCGGCGCGCCCCGCGAACGGCAAACCGTGCCCTTTACCAGCCCCCACGACGACGCCGCCTATGAGATCATCACCCTGGCCTACGACGGCCTGACCGTATCGCTTTACAGCATGGACGGCGGCGCGCGGCAGTTTTTCCACCAGATCCGCGCCACCTCCGGCCAGGTCTGCTTCGCCCGGGGCATTTGTCTTGGCACCCCCCGCGAAAAGCTCGCCGCCGTGCTCGGCCAGCCCGAGGAGGCGGAAGAGGGCGCCTGGCGCTATTCCGACATGAGCGGCTACAACGAACTGGCCTTTTCCTTTGACGACAAGGGCGCCATCGACGCCATGACCTGGACCGCCGAGGCGGACTGATCGTCCAACATGCGAGACGCACAGCGTTCGGGCCTACGCCGATCCATCTGAATGCAATGAAATCTTCCACGCTCTTAAACGAATCGCAAAAGCGCGCCCTGGCTTCGATCTTCCCCGGCGACGCGGCCGTTTTCACCCCTGAGGAAACCTTCGTTTACGGCACCGACGCCTCGCGCCGCTTCGCCCCCCCGGCGGCGGCCGTGCGGCCGGACAGTTGCGAGCAGGTCAAGGAATTGCTGGCCTTCGCCCAGGCGGAGCGCATCCCCATCCTGCCCCGGGGCCGGGCCACCAACACCGTGGGCGACTGCGTGCCGGTGGCCGGAGGCATCGTGGTGTCCACGGCGCGGCTCAACCGCATTCTCGAAATCGACCCGGACGACTTCGTGGCCGTGGTCGAGCCGGGCGTGGTCACGGGCGACTTGCAGGCGGCGATCGCGGCGCAAAAGCTCTTTTACGCCCCGGACCCGGCCAGCGTGAAATTTTCCACCGTGGGCGGCAACGCCGCCACCTGCGCCGGGGGCATGCGGGCCGTCAAATACGGCGTCACCCGCGACCACATCCTCGGCATCGAGGCGGTGCTGCCCGGCGGGCAGGTGCTGACGACCGGCGGGCGCACCCACAAAAACGTGGTCGGCCTGGACCTCACGCGCCTTTTCGTGGGCTCGGAAGGAACGCTCGGGCTTTTCACCAAGCTGACGCTCAAACTTTTGCCCCTGCCCCAGGCCACGGCCACCCTGGCCGTGGCCTACCCGAGCATCGACGCGGCCCTTGCCGCCGCCGGCGACGTCTTCCGGGCCGGCATCCTGCCCGTGGCCCTGGAAATGCTCGGACAGGAGGCCATGAAGGCCGTGGCCGCCATAAGCGCCGTGCCCTGGCCGGCCGACGCCGGGGCGGCGCTTTTCGTGCGCGTGGACGGCTCGCCCGAGGCCGTGGCCGCCGATGTGGCCCTGCTGGAGCGGGCGACGGCCGACGCCGGGCCGGTCTGGACCGAACGGGCCGTCACCCCGGAGGCCGAGGAGAATTTGTGGGAACTGCGCCGGCTGCTCAACCCGGCCTCGTTTAAAGCCGCGCCGGACAAGATAAGCGACGACGTGACCGTGCCGCGCGGCGCCCTTCGCGAGGCCGCCGCGGGAATCAAGGCCATCGGCGAGGAGGAGCGGGTGCGCATCCTGCTCTTCGGCCATGTGGGCGACGGCAACCTCCACGTCAACATCATGCACGATGCCGCCGACGCCGACGAACGCGCCAGGGCCCAGTCCGCCCGCGAGCGCATCCTCATGCTGTGCCTCGCGCTTCGGGGTACGCTCTCCGGCGAGCACGGCGTGGGCCTGTCCAAGCTGCCCTTCCTCGACCGGCAGCTCGATGAGGGCCAGCGCGAGATCCTGCGCCGCGTCAAGGCCGTCTTCGACCCGGCCGGCATCATGAATCCCCAAAAGGCGTATTGATCGTGGCCGAAGAGCTTACCCCCGTCCATTGCCTGCACGGCCAGGGCCGCCGCCCGGAATGCATTCTGTGCGGCCGCTGCCTGCCCGCCTGTCCCCTTTTCACCGCCACCGGCCGCGAGGAGCTCTCCCCGCGCTCCAAATTTTTCCTGGCCCGGGCCGTGGCCGAGGGCCGGGCCGAGCTGTCCAAAAAGGCCGCCGAGATCCTGGCCACGGTCTGCCTGTCCTGCGGCAAGTGCGAAAACGCCTGTCCGCTCGGGCTTTGCGGCCCGGACCTGGTGGCCGAACTGCGCGCCTCGCACCCGGGCTTCGCCGGCTTTCTCTGGAAGCTGTGGATCGAGCAGGCGGGGCTCATGTGGCCGTTGGCCCGGACCCTGACCAAGCTCGTGCCCGGCAATGTGCCGGTCGAGGCCGTCAGCAGGGCCAAGGCGGCCATCGAGGCCATGGGCGCGGGCAAGGCCCCCGCCCCCTGGCTTTTCCCCGAGTCCTTCGAAACCGCCCATGCCGGGAAAAAGTGCGTGATCTTCGCCGGCTGCGTGGCCGAGCACGCCAACCCGCGCTGGAAGGAAACGGCCAGGCGGTTGCTTGCCGGCCTCGGCCTCGACGTCTTGCCCGATCCCGGGTTCACCTGCTGCGGCTGCACGCTGGGCCATGCCGGCGCGCCCGAGGCCCAGGCCGCCATGCAGCAGCAGAATATCGAGGCCTGGCGCAAGGCCGGCCGGCCGCTGATGGTGGTCTTTTGCGCCACCTGCCGTTGCGGGCTTCGGGCCTACGCCCGCAAGGACCTGGGGCTGGCCATGGACGAAATCGGGCTGTGGCGCGAAAATCTCGTTTCCCTGGCCGAACTCATGGGGGGCACGTCCTTTCGCCTCGGCGAGGCGGCGCCCGCGCACGTGCGCTACCACCGTCCCTGCCACGGGGCCGGCGGCAACCAGGACCTGACCTTTTTGCGCCGGGCCATGGGGGAGCGCATCGTTTTCAAGGAATCCGAAACGCCGTGCTGCGGCTTCGGGGGCCTGACCAAACTGACATCGCCGGAACTCTCCGACGCCGTGGCGGCCCATGCCCTGGCCGTCTACAATCCGGCCCCGGGCGACCAGATCGTCACCGGCTGCGCCGGCTGCGTCACCCAGCTGCGCAGCGTCGCCCCCAAGGACATTGTCGTCGGACACTGGCTGGAGTGCATCGGCTGACGCGCCGCGCGGCCACCCGCCAGCCGCGCGCCCATGCCGCGTCGCCGCCGCGCCGCCGGACCGCGTCCCGCGTAAAACGCCAACCAACGCCCGTTGGACGTCGGGCCGGGCTGGATGGAAATCCATCGCGCCCCGCCCCATAAAGGAGTCGATTCGATGCTCAAGACCATCGCCCGAAAAATCGTCGGGTCAAGAAACGAACGCTATCTCAAGGGGCTGCGCCCGCTGGTCGCGGCCATAAACGCCTTCGAGCCGCAGGTCAAAGCCCTCTCCGACGAGGAGATGCGCGCGCGCGTGGCCGAACTGCGCCAGGAAGTGGCGGAAGGTCGCGGCCTGGACGACATCCTGCCCGAAACCTTCGCCCTGGTGCGCGAGGGTTCGGTGCGCTCCCTCGGCATGCGCCACTTCGACGTGCAGCTCATCGGCGGCATCACCCTGCACCAGGGCAAGATCGCCGAGATGAAGACCGGTGAAGGCAAAACCCTCGTCGCCACCCTGCCCGTGGTCCTTAACGCCCTGTCCGGCAAGGGCGTGCACCTGATTACCGTCAACGACTACCTGGCCAAGCGCGACGCCGCCTGGATGGGCAAGCTCTACAACTTCCTGGGCCTCTCCGTCGGCACCATCGTCCACGGCCTCGACGACCCCGAGCGCCAGGCCGCCTACAACGCGGACATCACCTACGGCACCAACAACGAGTTCGGCTTCGACTACCTGCGCGACAACATGAAGTTCTACAAGGAACAGCTCGTGCAGCGCGAACTCAACTTCGCCATCGTCGACGAAGTGGACTCCATCCTCATCGACGAAGCCAGAACCCCGCTCATCATCTCCGGCCAGGCCGAGGATTCCTCGACCCTCTACGCCCGCATCGACGCCTTCATTCCCATGCTGCACAAGGAGAGGGACTTCACCGTCGACGAGAAGGCCCGCACCGTGCTTTTAACCGACGACGGCGTGGCCCGCATGGAGCAGGTGCTCAAAATCGACAACCTCTACGACGCCGCCAACATCACCCTGCAGCACCACGTGCTCCAGGCGCTCAAGGCCCACCACATCTTCCAGCGCGACGTGGACTACGTGGTGAAAGACGGCGAGGTCCTCATCGTCGACGAGTTCACCGGCCGCCTCATGCCCGGCCGGCGCTACTCCGACGGCCTGCACCAGGCGCTCGAGGCCAAGGAACACGTGGACGTGGAGGCCGAAAACCAGACGCTGGCCACCATCACCTTCCAGAATTACTTCCGCATGTACGACAAACTCGGCGGCATGACCGGTACGGCCGACACCGAAGCCGTGGAATTCCGCGAGATCTACGACCTGGAAGTCATCTCCATCCCCACCAACCAGCCCATGATCCGCAAGGACTTCCCGGACCTCGTCTACAAGACCCAGCACGAAAAGTTCGCGGCCATCGCCAAGGACGTCAAGGAGCTGCACGGGCGCGGCCAGCCCGTCCTGGTCGGCACGGTGTCCATCGAAAAGTCGGAGCTGCTCTCCGGGCTGCTCAAGAAAAGCGGCGTGCCCCACGACGTCTTAAACGCCAAGAACCACGAGAAGGAAGCCGAGATCGTGGCCCAGGCCGGCCACGCCGGCCGCGTCACCATCGCCACCAACATGGCCGGCCGCGGCACGGACATCGTACTCGGCGAGGGCGTCACCGACCTCGGCGGCCTGCACATCCTCGGCACCGAGCGCCACGAGTCCCGGCGCATCGACAACCAGTTGCGCGGCCGTTCCGGCCGTCAGGGCGACCCGGGCTCCTCGCGCTTCTACCTGGCCCTTGACGACGACCTCATGCGCCTTTTCGGCTCCGATCGCCTCAAGGGCATCATGGACAAGCTCGGCATGGAGGACGGCGAGCCCATCGAGAACCGCATGGTCTCCCGGGCCATCGAAAACGCCCAGAAGCGGGTGGAAGCCCACAACTTCGAAATCCGCAAGCAGCTGCTCGAATACGACAACGTCATGAACCAGCAGCGCGAGGTCATCTACTCCCGCCGGCGCGAACTCATGGAGACGTCCGAGCCCGAAGTCTTCGTGACCGACGCCATCGAGGAGATCGTGGACGAGATCTTCGCGCCCCTGGAAGCGGCCAAGGGGCACCACGAGGCCGAGGACCTGGAAACGGCCGGCTCGCTCATCGAGGACCTGCTTGACCTCAAGATGGCGCTGACGACCGGCGAAGAGGACGAAAAGAAGGCCGTGCTCGACAAGGCCCTTTCCCGGCAAAAGGAGCTGTCCGACGTGGCCGGGCAGCAGTACCGCGAGATCGCCCGCTACTTCCTGCTCGACAGCCTGGACCGGCACTGGAAGGAACATCTCCTGGCCATGGACCACCTGCGCGACGGCATCGGCCTTCGCGGCTACGGCCAGAAGGACCCCAAGCAGGAGTACAAGCGCGAGGGCTTCGAGCTGTTCCAGTACCTGATCACGAGCATCCGCGACGCCACCATCCGGGCCCTTTCCCGGGTGCAGATCAGAAGCGAGGCGCCCGAACAGGAGTTCCAGCACAAGGACGACACGGCCAACCTCCAGTACTCGGGCGCGGAAACGGGCGAGGCCCCCAAAAAGGCCCCCAAACGCCGCAGCGAGCCCAAGATCGGCCGCAACGATCCCTGTCCCTGCGGCAGCGGCAAGAAATACAAGAAGTGCTGCGGCGCCAACAAATAGCGCTCGCGCGCGGGGCGCTTGCCCCACGGCCGGGTTTTTTCTACACCTAGCCCCACGCGGCAAAAACGCGTTCACACCGCCGGGGAGGGAAACGACCGTCCCCTCCCCGGCAGTCCGGGGCGGCCCGTACGTGCGCCCGCATGGTGGGTCATGTTCGTTATCATCGGCATCGTCGTTGTCCTTGGCTGCGTCATCGGCGGCTTCCTTTTGGAAGGCGGCCATTTGGGCGTGCTCATGCAGCCCATCGAGCTGCTCATCATCGGCGGCGCGGCCCTCGGTTCCTTTCTCATCTCCGCGCCCAAGTCCGTGGTCATCGGCACCTTCAAGCACATCCTGCACGTGTTCTCGGGCAAGGAAGCCTCCTCCTCCGACTACCAGGACCTGCTCACCCTGCTTTTCGAGCTCATGAACATCGCCCGCCGCGACGGCATCGTCGCCCTCGAGCCCCACGTCTCCCAACCCGAGCAGTCCTCCACCATCAACCGCTACCCCAACATCGCCAAAAACAAGCAGCTGGCCTATTTCATCTGCGACAACATCAAGGCCCTGCTTTCGGAAGGCATCGACGCCCACCGCTACGACGACCTCATGCGCACCGACATCGCCACCCTGCACCACCACGCCATGATCGCGCCCTCGGCGGTCACCCGGGTGGCCGACTCGCTGCCGGGACTCGGCATCGTGGCCGCGGTGCTTGGCATCGTTTTGACCATGGGCAAGATCAACGAGCCGCCCGAGGTGCTCGGCCACAGCATCGGCGCGGCCCTGGTCGGCACCTTCCTCGGCATCCTCATGTGCTACGGCTTCGTCGGTCCCATGGCCTCCAACCTGGAGTACCAGGCCAAGGCCCAGCAGCAGATGCTGCTCGTGGCCAAGGAAGTGCTGGCGGCGTTCAACTCGGGCTTTTCCCCGATGCTCTCCGTGGAGATGGGCCGCCGGGCCATTCCCGACGACGTGCGCCCGACCATGGAAGACATGGAGGGAGCGCTTCGTGGCAAAAAATAGCGACAAGGGCAAAACCGTCATCATCTACCGCGAGTCCGAAGGCGGACACGGCGGACATCACGGCGGCTCGTGGAAGGTGGCCTACGCCGACTTCGTCACGGCGCTCATGGCCTTTTTCCTGCTCCTGTGGCTGGTGGTTTCGCTCAAGCCCAAGACCAAGCAGGAACTGTCCCTGGTTTTCCAGGACAAGAACGTGCCCTCCAAGGAGAAGGTCCAGAACCTGGAAAAGGTGCCGACCTTCATCAGCCCCGACGCCATCAAGGGGTCGCCGGAATTCAAGCTGTCCCAGGAAAACAAGCTCAAGTACGAAGTCGCCCTGCTTATAAAGGAACTCATCACCTCGGACCTCAACGTCCGGAAAAACTCCGGCGTGTCCAACGACTCCTCGGGCGTGATGATGCAGGTCAACAATTCCGTCATGTTCAGGCCCGGCTCGGCCGAGCTGACGCCAACGGCCCAAAAGGTCCTCGACGGCGTGGCCAAGATCCTGCGCGACTTCAAGATCAACCTGACCGTGCGCGGCTTCGCCGACGACGACGAAAAAGGCGGCCCCTACCCGTCCAAATGGGAACTTTCCGCCGCCCGGGCCGCCGCCGCCACCCGCTACCTGGCCGAGACCACCGGCATCTCCACGACACGCCTTCGGGCCGTGGGACTGGCCGACAGCCAGCCGCTGGTGCCCCCGACCTCCCCGGCCAACAAGGCCCGCAACCGGCGCATCGAATTCTTCTACACCAGTCCCGACATGCGCCCGTCCGAACGCTCCCAGGATGGACCGTAGGGGGAGGAAGAGGTGGAAAGAAGAAGATGCGGGGGAGGGGGCTTTTTGAAAAAAGCCCCCTCCCCCGCGCCCCCTCCCGCAAAAACTTT
>NZ_AECZ01000051.1 GCF_000179555.1 Solidesulfovibrio fructosivorans JJ] | reverse complement strand
AAAACTTTTATCGAATGGTCAACTCCACCGGTCATACCCCCGTATCCTTGGAGGGGTGGTCCAGGAGGGGCCTATGGCCCCTCCTGGCCGCCGGAGGCATTCCTTCATCTCTCCATTACACTTTGGCCGGGTCGATGATCTCGCCGGCGATGGCGGCGGCGGCGGCGGCAGCCGGGCCGGACAGGTAGACTTCGCTTTCGAGGCTGCCCATACGGCCCTTGAAGTTGCGGTTGGTGGTGGCGATGGCCCGCTCTCCGCCGGCCAGGATTCCCATATGGCCGCCGAGGCACGGCCCGCAGGTGGCGGGACCAACCACGCAGCCGGCGTCCATGAAGGTCTCGATGAGCCCTTCGGCCAGGGCCTGCCGCCAGATGGCGGGGGTGGCCGGCAGGACGATGCAGCGCACGTCGCGGGAGACCTTCTTGCCCTTGAGGATCGAAGCGGCCTGGCGCAGGTCCTCGATGCGGCCGTTGGTGCAGGAGCCGATGACGGACTGGTCGATGCGAAGCCCGGCCACTTCGGACACGGGCTTGACGTTTTCCGGCAGGTGCGGGCAGGCGATCTGCACTTCCATGCCGGTGGCGTCGATGGTCACGGTGCGTTCGTAGGCCGCGCCCGGATCGGCGGCCAGGGGCGTATCGCCCGTGCGGCCGGCCTTGGCGGCGAAGTCCAGGGTCTTGGTGTCGGCGACGAAAAGCCCGACCTTGCCGCCGGCCTCGATGGCCATGTTGGACATGGTCATGCGGCCCTCGACGGAAAGCTCGGAGGCCAACGGACCGGTGAATTCCAGGGCCTTGTAGAGCGCGCCGGAAACGCCGATGGTCCCGATAAGGGCCAGCATCAGATCCTTGCCCCCGACGTACTTGCCGAGGGTGCCGGTCAGCACGACCTGGATGGTGGGCGGCACCTTGAACCAGGTTTCGCCAAGGGCCATGCCGCCGGCGATGTCCGTGGAGCCCATGCCCGTGGCAAAGGCCCCGAGGCCGCCGTAGGTGCAGGTATGGGAGTCCGCGCCGATGACCACGTCGCCCGGACCGACAAGGCCGAGTTCCGGCAAAAGCGCGTGCTCGACGCCGACATTGCCGCCCTCGTAGTAATGGGTGATGCCCATCTCCTTGGCGAATTCGCGGCAGACCTTCACCTGCTCGGCCGAGGCAATGTCCTTGTTGGGGGTGAAGTGGTCGGCCACGATGGCCACCTTGTCCTTGTCGAAGACGGCGGTGGCGCCCATCTTCTTGAAGGCCTTGATGGCGAGCGGCGCGGTGATGTCGTTGGCCAGGACCAGGGACAGCCGGCAGCGCACGATCTGTCCGGGTCCGGTGACCTGTTCGTCGCTGTGCGCCTGGAGAAGTTTTTCTGCTAACGTTGCGGGCATATCCTCTTCTACTCCTTTTTGGCCAACCGATTAAGGGCATTGATGAAAGCCAGGGTGCTGGCCATGATGACATCGTCGTGGACGCCGCGCCCGACGGACGTGGCGGCCCCTTCGCGCACGCGAACGGTCACCTCGCCCTGAGCGTCGGTGCCGCCGGTGATGGCGTTGATGTGGAATTCCTCGAGATCGGGCTTGCGGCCCACGGCGGCGCACACGGCGTTGAAGGCCGCGTCGACCGGGCCGGAGCCGGACGAGTACTGGCGCACTTCCTTGCCGTTCACGAGCATCTGGACCACGGCCATGGGCGCGAGTTCCACGTTGCCGCAGTGCACGGAGATGTGGCGCAGGGCGAAATGGTCGGGCCGACGCAGGATCTTTTCGAGGATGAGCGCCTCGATGTCCTCGTCGAGGATATTCTGCTTGCGGTCGGCCAGTTCCTTGACCGCGTCAAAGACGATCTTCAGCTCGTCGTCGTTGAGCGTATAATTGAGTTCCTTGACCTTGGCGTCCAGGGCATGGCGGCCGGAGTGCTTGCCGAGCACCACCACCGCGCCCTTGCGGCCGATGCTTTCGGCGGTCATGATCTCGTAGGTGCGGCGATCCTTAAGCACGCCGTGCTGGTGGATGCCGGACTCGTGGGCAAAGGCGTTGCGGCCGATGACCGGCGCATAGGGCGGAATCGGTTGGCCGATGATGCCGGAGAGGCGACGGCAGGAGGGAAATATCTCCTCGGTCACGATGCCGGTATCCAGATGATAGTAGTTGGGGCGGGTGTTGAGCGCCATGACCACCTGTTCGAGCGACGCGTTGCCGGCCCGTTCACCGATGCCGGAAAGCGTCACCTCGGCTTGCCGCGCACCGGCCTCGAGGGCGGCCAGGGTGTTGGCCACGCCAAGGCCCAGGTCGTTGTGGCAGTGGACGGCGAAGGTCACCTTGTCCGCGCCCGGCACGGTGGAGAGCAGGAAGCGGATAAGGTCGGCGAATTCGCCGGGCTGGGCGTAGCCCACGGTATCCGGGATGTTGATGATGGTCGCCCCGGCGGCGATGACTTCCGTGCAGACCTTGGCCAGAAAATCCCGCTCCGAGCGCGAGGCATCCTCGGCCGAAAACTGGACCTCGGCATCGCCCTTGGCCGCAGCGTGCCTGACGGCGGCCACGGCCATCTGGAGCACCTGTTCCGGCGTCTTGCCGAGCTTGTGCTCCATGTGCAGGGGCGAGGTGGCGAGGAAGGTATGGATACGTTTGCGTTTGGCGTCCTTGATGGCCTCGTAGCCCCGGTCGATGTCCGAGGGCAGGGCACGGCACAGGGCGGCCACAACGGGTTTGGTCACGGTCGTCGCGATGGCGGCCACGGACTCGAAGTCGCCGACGCTTGCGGCCGGGAATCCGGCCTCGATCACGTCCACGCCGAGCGTTTCGAGCTGGCGGGCCATGCGGATTTTTTCCTCGCGGGTCATGGTGGCCCCGGGCGACTGTTCGCCGTCCCGGAGCGTGGTATCGAAAATGAATACCCTATTCTTGTCGGGCATGGGAATCTCCCCTTTGTTTCCCGCATAGGCGCGGGAGAAGCAGCGCGCACGGCGCGCAACAAACTGTGTTGGTAGCCGAGGGCCCGGACGATGACAAGCGATGTCAGAAAGGGGATAATGGTATTATGAGAGCTCCTGGAGGGGCTCCCGTAGCTTGGCGCGGCGCGGCAGAATGAAATAGGTGTAGATGGGACCGGAGATAAGGTAGGCGGTAAAGAGGAGGAAGCCGATGAGCCAGGGCTCTGAGGCGACCACGACGAAGAGGAGCATGGCCGTGACCATGGCGCTGAAGGGATGGGCCTTGACCAGCCCGAACTCCTTGAAGGAGGCGTAGCGCACGCGGCTGACCATGAGGAAGGACAGGAGATAGACGAGGATGAGGCAGACCTTGGGAATGACGGCGGCGGCGAAATCGTCGGGCAGATAGCGCTCGAACATGAAGAAAAGCGCGATCATGCAGCCGGCGGCCGGAATGGGCAGCCCGATGAAAAACTTCTTGGAGGACGACGTCGCCCCGGACATGACGTTGAACCGGGCCAGGCGCAAGGCGCCGCAGGCCACAAGCATGAACGCCGCCAGGATGCCGAGCCGGCCGAACTGGGACAGCTGCCACTGGTAGACGAGAATCGCCGGGGTCACGCCGAAGGCGACAAGGTCGGAGAGCGAATCGAACTGGACGCCGAAATCGCTGCTGGTGCCGGTGAGCCGGGCCACCTTGCCGTCGAGGCCGTCGAAGAGGCAGGAAAAAAGAATGGCCAGGGCGGTCATGTCGAACCGGCCCTCGATGGCCCAGATCGCGCCCAGAAACCCGGCGAAAAGGCTCGCCGTGGTAAACAGGTTGGGCAGGATGTAGACGCTCCTGCGCGCCCGGCTCTGGGTCATTTTTTCTTCCATGGAGAGGTCGGCGGACAGGGGCTAGTCGTCTTTTTTCGCCAGAACGGTCAAGCCGGCCGTGGTTTTCTGCCCCATTGTCACGGCAGGATGATAACCACGTGGCAAATAGACGTCAAGCCGGGACCCGAACTTGATCATGCCGTAGCGCTCGCCGCGCGAAAGCCTGTCCCCAGGGGCGGCCTTGCACACGATGCGCCGGGCGATGAGCCCCGCGATCTGGACCACGGACCACTTCCCGCCGTCGGCATCGGTGAGCGACAGGATGTTGCGCTCGTTGTCCGTGGAGGCCTTGTCGAGGGAGGCGTTGAAGAACTTGCCCGGGATGTAGCGCACCTCCGACACCGTAGCGTCGATGGGCGAGCGGTTCACGTGGACGTTGAAGATGTTCATGAAAATGCACACCACCTGCCGCGTCTCGCCGGAGATGGGATCGGTCGCCTCGCCGAGCTTGCAGACCACGCCGTCGGCCGGGGCCACGGCCAGCCCGCAGCCGCTCGGCGGCGAACGGTCGGGGTCGCGGAAGAAATTCAGCGAAAAGGCGGTGGCCGCAAGCAGAATCACGGCCGGCACCGGCCAGCGCAGGAAGGCGCACACGAGCGAAGCCAGGGCGAAAAAACCGATGATCGGCAGACCGTCGCGGGCCAAGCCGCAGATGGGATTATACATGGGGTTCTCCGAGCAGCGGACAGGCGGCGGCCAACTCGCGCAGAAAGGAAGCCTTGTCCGTATATAATATGCCGCGCAGGCCAAGCGAACGGGCAAGATCCACATTTCGCGGCGCGTCGTCAATAAAAAGCGTGGCGGCGGGGTCGCTGCCAAGGCGCGAAAGGGCCAGCTCGAAAAAAGCCGCGTCCCGTTTGGTCACGCCGTGGTCGTAGCTGTTGAACACCGCGTCGAAGTGGGAAAAAACGTCGTATTTTGCGTCGAGTCGGGGCAGCCAGACGGTCTGGTCGCTCAAAATGGCGGTCTTCATGCCGGCGGCCCTGGCCGCGTCGACAATGGCGAACATGAAGGGCCGGGGCGTAAAGCGCGACAGCACCATCTCGGTGAGCGCCGCGTCGTCGCTGGCAATGCCCGTGGCGTCGCGAAACGCCTGCCAGAATCCGGCCTCGTCGCAGCCGCCGACGACAAACCCCGTGCTCCAGGCCATCTCGTAGGCCACGGGCACGACCGTCTCCGGATCACGCCCGGCCTGCTCGGCAATGGCTGTGAGTCCCTTGAAAAAGCCCTCTTCGGCCAACACGCCGCCGAAATCGAAAAGCGCCGTATCCAACGGGCAAAGTCCGTTTCGCACCTGGTCCAAATCGCGTCCGCTCCTTCCCTTGGCGCCCCAAAGTCCGTAATGTGCCGCAAGTCAGTCAGAGCCTTTAGCCGCTAACCCCGCGCCGATCAAGCCGGGAATACTTCATCGGGGCCAACTCCATGTCCGAATCGATTCGCGTCGGCGTCAGCGCCTGCCTGCTTGGCCAGCCCGTGCGCTACGACGGCGGGCACAAGCGCGACGCCTACGTCGTCGAGACGCTCGGCCGTTTTTTCGAATTCGTGCCTGTCTGCCCGGAAGTGGAATGCGGCCTGTCCGTGCCGCGCGAACCCATGCGCCTTGTCGGTGATCCGGCAGCGCCAAGGCTGGTCACCATCAAAACCGGCCTGGACCTGACGGACAAGATGCGCGCCTTTGCCGCCCGGCGCGTGGAGGAACTGGCCCGGGAGGATCTGTGCGGCTATATTTTCAAATCCAAGTCCCCGTCCAGCGGCTACACCCGGGTCAAGGTGTATAACGACCAGGGGGTGCCCGTGCCCAAGGGCGTGGGACTTTTCGCCCGGGCCTTCATGGACCGCTTTCCCTTGATCCCGGCCGAGGACGAGGGACGCCTGCATGACGAGAAGCTCCGGGAAAACTTCATCGAACGCATCTTCACCCTGAACCGCTGGCGAAAAGCCTTGGCCGGGGACGGGACGACAAGCCTGCCCGCCCGGCTGGTGGATTTTACGACCCGCCACAAGCTGCTGCTCATGTCCCACAGCCCGGAGATGGCCCGCCACCTCGGGCGGCTTACGGCCGAAGCCAAGAAATGGTCCGCCGACGCCCTGCGCGTCTCCTACGAGACCGCGCTCATGCGGGCGCTTTCCCTGGCCGCCACCCCGGCCAAGCACGCCAACGTGCTCGAGCATATCGCGGGCTATTTCAAGAAACTGCTCAGCGCCGATGAAAAGGCCGAGCTTGGCGAACTGATCACCCAATACCGCACCGGACTTTTGCCGCTTGTCGTGCCCGTCACCCTGCTCGCCCACTACACCCGCAAGTACGACGTGGCCTATCTCAAGGACCAGTATTACCTGCATCCGCATCCCGTGGAGCTCAAACTGCGCAACCACGCGTAGATAAAGGCCAGACCATGCGTCCACTTTCTCCGTTCGTTTTTCTCCTTTTTGCCCTGGCCCTGGCAATGCCCGCGACGGCCCGGGCCGAGGGCGGCCTGCCGACCAAGACGGCCGTGTCCCGGGTGGTGGGAAAGCTCACCCGATCCGGCAAGGTGCACGGGTTGGCGGTCGGCTTTCTCGATACGACCGGCCGGGTCGTCTACGGCTTCGGCCACGGCGGCGAAGGCCGTCTTTCCCACCCCCCGGACGGGCACACGCTTTTCGAGATCGGCTCCATCACCAAAACCTTCACCGGCGAAATGCTGGCCCAGGCGATCATGGAGGGCCGCGTGCGCGCGTCCGACCCCATCCGGCTCTATCTGCCGCATGGGATCATCACCGAGGACTCGCCGCTGTACTGGGTAAGCTTCCTCGACCTTGCCACCCACACCTCGGGGCTGCCCGAAGCGCCGGACAACCTGCCCGGGAAGGACCCCCGCAATCCTTTGGCCGGCTATTCGACGGCCAAGCTGCTGGACTACCTCAAAACGGCCAAGCGCATCGCGCCCATCGGCCGTGAGTTCCACTACAGCAACACCGGCGCCGGCCTCACCGGCTACTTGCTGGCCCGCCTGTGGGACACGGACTACGAGCGGATGGTCAAAACGCGGCTTTGTTCGCCGCTTTTCATGCACGACACGACGATCACGCTTTCCGAGGACCAGGCGGCCCGCATGACCCACGGCCACGACGCCGCGGGCCATATCCTGCCCAACTGGCAGGTGACGGGACTCGAGGGTGCCGGGGCGTTTCGCTCCACGGCCAACGATCTGCTCGCCTACGCCGCGGCCGAAACCGGAATCACGCCCACGCCGCTTCTGCCGTCCATGAAACTGGCCCAGCTGCCGCGCAAGCACGTCAACTCGATTCCCACGCTCTATATCGGGCTTTTCTGGAACGTGATGAATTTCGGCGGCAAGGAATACGTGCTTCACGCCGGGCGCTCGGGCGGCTATTTCGCCTTGGTGCTCATGTCGCCCGAGGATCAGGCGGCGGTGGTGCTTCTGGCCGATACCGAAGGGGACCTGTCGGATTATGGCTGGAAACTCCTTTCCCTGCTCACGGGCAAGACACAGCCGTAAGCCGCCACCCGGTATTGTATTTGCATGTTTTTTTCGGCGGCCAAGCGTCGCCCCCACAGTGGACGCGCGACCGGATCAGGGCCGCGCGTCCGCCGCAACGACAACCTTCTTCGGAGGCAGCATGGCACTGGGCGATACGGAAAAACTCGTCGGCATCGGCGGCGAACTGGCTGTCCTGAACCTGGAACAGGCCTGTCGTTACTATAAGAATTACCTTGATACGTTCCAGGTCGACGTCCCCATGGCCGTGTCCTTCATCAACCGGCTGCTGGCCGAATCCCAGAAGGACCTTTCCGACGAGGCGCGGCAACTCCTCGAAGAGGCCATCCGCTCGGCCGTGCAGCTCGAGCATTTCGACCCCAACATCCTCGGCATCGGCATCACGTCCGGCCTCACGCCCGGCGCGGAAGCGCTGCAGAAAGTCCTCGAGGGCACACATGTCGAACCGGAGCTGTACAATCAAATACGCCGGGCATCCTTCAAGTTTCAGGGCCGGGAGATCCGCTCCATCTGCACAAACGTCCTCGCCCGCCATCCCATGGCCGTCCAGTACGCCAACATGCTGCTGCATATGGATTTCTTCGACGGGCAACCACCATGCAAGGCCCTGGCCGGATTCCGGTGCCCAAAGGTGCTCCTGCCGCTGTGGCAAAAAAAACTCTTCAACCATTATGCGGGACTCGGCAACGACGCGGCCGCCCTGCCGCTGTGGGAACAGGTCAAGGGACAGGCGGACGACCCCTTCACCTTGAGCCGGGCGGCGGAAATGCTGCGCCGGGCCGGGGACATCGACGGGGCCATGGCCCTTTACGAGCGGGCCTTTGCCCTCGATCCGCTGCAACGCCCCTACGCCCTGCGCCTGGACGCCCTGCGCCAGCCCTTCCAGCCAGACCACGGCCTCGTGCACACCAAACGCGTGTGCATCTATCTCTACAGCTTCAACAAGGCCAAGATCCTTGGCGAAACCCTGGAGAGCCTGTCGCACTGCGCCATAGGCCCGGCCCGCATCAAGGTGCTGCTGAACGGTTGCACCGATGACAGCCTGGCCGTCGCCCAAAAAGCCAGGGACCTTTTCCCGGACAACGAGGTGGAGATCATCACCCTCCCGGTCAACATCGGCGCGCCGGCGGCCCGCAACTGGCTTCTGGCCCAGCCTACGACCCGGGAAAGCGACTACGTGGCCTTCCTCGACGACGACGTCTACCTGCAACCCGACTGGCTGGCCCACATGCTGACCGTGGCCGAGTCCGATCCCCGCATCGGCAACGTCGGCTGCAAGGTCGTCTTTCCCGGGAAGTACCGGCTGCTGCAATACCTCTACCGCCACGTGTCCCTGACCCACGAGGACGCCATCCGGGTGAGCCTGCCGACCCCCTACCAGCAATACGACATCGGACTTTACGACGTGATCCGGGAAACCCGCGTGGTTATGGGCTGCCAGCACCTGTTGCGGGTGGCCTCGCTTGACGATGCCCCGGCCTTCGATATCCGCTACTCGCCCTCGCAGATCGACGACACGGACCACGACCTGCAACTGTGTATGGCCGGCTGGAAGGTCTTTTACTGCGGCACGGTGACCTGCGTGCATCGTCAGGAATCCGGCACCTCCATCCGCAGCAAGCTCAATCTGGCCAGCCAGGGCAGCATCATGGGCAACGACATCAAGTTCCATTACAAATGGTACGAACACAAAGACGCCCTGGCCGCCCTCGATTCGTTGAATTTACACAGTTAAAGGACACGGTTGCGCAGTTGGCCGTCGTGCCGGCCCTCTCTTGACAAAACCGCTTCGCATGCCAATATTTTGGGATGTAATCACACTATCCTGTAATGATGGGAGGTAGGATTATGTTCAAGAATCTTCTGCCGCGTCTTCGGGAAAAATCCCTGGCCACCAAGCGCCCCATGAGCATGGCCGATTTGATGGAGGATTTCTGGAGCGAACCTTTTGGCGCGTTGCCCAACCTGTTCAAAGATGTGGGCTACCCGGCCGTGGACGTCAGCGAAGCCGACGGCGTGGTGACGGTCAAGGCGGAGTTGCCCGGCATCGAGCCGAAGGACGTGGAAATCACCATTGAAAACGACACGCTCGTGCTGCGCGGCGAAAAGAAGTTCGAGGACGAAGAGAAAAAGGACGACTACCACCGCATCGAACGCGCCTACGGCTCCTTTTCCCGCTGCGTGCCCCTGCCGGGCAAGGTGAAGGAAGTCGAGGCCAAGGCCCGCTTCGACAAGGGCGTGCTCACCATCACCCTTCCCCTGGATGCGGCGGAATCCGCCAAGAAGATCACCATCGAAGGCTAGGCCCTCTTTTTCCCCAGCCGAACGCCGGGACCGCAAGGTCCCGGCGTTTTTTGTGGCCAGGACAATCGGCCCCGTTCCCGCATCCGGGTCGCGGCCGCTTCCCCGCCTGCCGTCACTTCCCGGCTCTTCCGTCCCGTTGCGGGCCGGACTCGACGCCTGTTCCCCGCCCAGCCCCTTTCCACCAGACCTGGGGCGGGCCTTGCGTCCCGCCCCCCCCCTTTCCCGACCTCGCGGGCCATCTTTCCGAACCGACCGCCCCAGGCCCCACCGGTGCCTTCCAGGAAAAACGCGGGCCGGACTGTGAAAAAACGGTCGTTTCTTCGTCAAATTAAATTAAATATTTTAATATGTTGAAAAATAATCATACCCCATGGAACATTTCCGGTTGACGTCGGGGCCCTCATTTGGCAGAAATCCTTCCTCGGCAACGGCGGCCGCCCCGCCGCTCCGGACCGGACGAAAAAAGATTGAGAAAATGTTTGACAACCGGGCCGGATGCAAGTAGATATACGGGTCTTTGAAACGAGGCGGCATAGCCAAGTGGTAAGGCAGAGGTCTGCAAAACCTCCATTCTCCGGTTCAAATCCGGATGCCGCCTCCACAGCCGATCATGAGCGGGAATAACTCAGTGGTAGAGTGCAACCTTGCCAAGGTTGAAGTCGCGGGTTCAAATCCCGTTTCCCGCTCCACTTCGCAATCCCGAGGGCCGGCCCCAAAGCCGGCCCTTTTTCTTTGCCAGCCTTCGGCTTTTGCGCTATTGGCGGCCTTCCATACCAAACGAGAGCCATCGTGAGCCAAGAAGTCCCCCTTTCCGCACCCCTCGACGAGTTACTCGACGCGGCCAAAGCCCGTTACGACGTCCGCTTCGAACCCGTGACCATCGGCGGCGTCACCCTGCAAATCCTCCAGATCGCCGACCTCGAGGCCCTGGTCGACCGACTGGCGAAGCGTACCGGCGCCGGCCCCATCGAACTCCCGTACTGGGCCAAGATCTGGCCGGCCTCCATGCTGCTCGGGCATTTCCTCACCCACCTCGACCCGGGACAGGGCCGCACCCTGATCGAAATCGGCGCGGGGGTCGGCATCTGCGGTCTTTTCGCCGCCGCCCAGGGGTTTCACGCCCTCATTACCGATATCCACCCCGACGCCCTGCTTTTTTCCAAGATCAACATCCTCCACAACGGCCTGGGCGACCGGGCGGACGTGGCCCGGGCCGATTTTTCCGCCGACCGGCTGGGACGGCGCTTCGACGTCATCCTGGGCTCGGAAGTGCTCTACCTGGAAAACATCTACCGGGGGCTGCTCAAATTCCTGCTCGCACACATCGGTACGGCCCCGGACGCGGAAGTCGTCCTGGCCAAGGACTTCACCCGCCGGGCCAGCAAGTTTCTGGGGCCGGCCGAAAAGGAATTCCAGGTGGCCGAACGCGTGATCGGCTACAAGGAAAACAATCCCGAAAACGGCGAACCCGAACGCAAGCTGTGCCAGGTCTACCGCATGCGCCCGCGCAAACAGATCTGACGCCGCGCATTTTCCCGAGACGCAACCCATGGACAACAGTCTTCTCGCCCGCGCCGGCCTGACCGCAAGGCCCAAGGGCTACGTCCGCGACCAGGATAAAATCTGCCCCCCGACCGAAACCGTGGACCGGGCCAAGGCCGCCTTCGCCCGCCTTGGGGCCGGGGTGTTGGCCGAAACCAAGCGCATCGACACCGGACGCCTCGGCATTCCGGTCTTCATGAGCCTTTGCGGCGAAACCGCCCGGGCCGTCATGCCCACCCGCAAGCAGATGGGCAAAGGGGCCTCCCCCGAACAGGCCGAGGCCTCGGCGCTCATGGAATTGGCCGAGCGCTTCAGCTTCTTTTCCTTCTGGGCCGATCCGAGCCGCTTTACCGAGGCGATCTGGTCCGAAGCAGAGGCGCGTTTCGGCGACGCGCTGGCTCCGGCATCGCTGATGCGCCACAGCGTCGGCGAGGACATCGACGACGATACGGCCCGCCGGGTCCTCGAGCTCTACCCCTGGCGTTTCGCCCCGGCCCGGAACATCGCCGCCGGGCGCGACGTGGTCCTGCCCCTGGACTGGTTTAAGATGTTAAACGAGTTCAACGGATCCTCGGCCGGGAACTGCTTCGAGGAATCCGTGCTCCAGGGGGCCTGCGAACTGGTGGAGCGCCACGTATGCGCGGTCATCGACCGCGACCGCCCGCCCCTGCCCACCATCGATACGGCCGCCATCGACGACCCGGTGCTGGCGGACCTCCTCGCCGCCTTCGCCCGGGAGGGCATCCGGGTATGGCTCAAGGACTTCACGCTTGCCATGCCCGTGCCGACGGTGGCCGCCATTGCCTACGATCCGGCCACCTTTCCCGACGCCTCGGAAATCGTCTTCACCGCCGGCACCGCCGCCTCGCCGGCCAAGGCCGCCATCCGGGCCCTGACCGAAGTGGCCCAGCTCGCGGGCGATTTCGAGACGAGCAGCAATTACGAGGCCTCGGGCCTGCCCAAGTTCGTGACCCTGGAGGAGGCGGGCTGGCTTTTTTCCGGGCCGCAAACCTCCCTGGACAGCCTGCCGCGCCTCGAGCGCGGCGACATCGCCGAGGAACTGGCCATCCTGGCGGACGAGCTGTCGGCATTGGGCCATCCGCTTTTAACGGTGGACACCACCCACCCGGTCCTGGAACTTGCCGCCAACTACAATATCGTACCCGGTTTCGCCTTTCGCGAGCGCACGCCAAACGCCTCGCTCGGGCTTTTCACAGGCCGGCTGCTGGCCGAAAAGGCCCCGCCGCACATCGCCGCGCCGGGCCTGGCCAAACTGGCCGGGATATACCCCAACGCGCCGTTTCTGCCCTTTTTCGAAGGCCTCTTCGCCCTGCGCCTGGGCGATCCCGAAGAGGCCCTGCCCGCCTTCACCCGGGCCGAGGCGCTCCAGCCCGACGACGAGGACCGGGCACTGGCCGCCTTTTACCAGGCCCACGCCCTGTCGCTTCTGGGCCGGTTCGGTCCGGAACTCGCCGCTCCCCTCGACCGGGCCATCGCGCTTTCCCCGGCGGTCAAGGAGTACTACAACCTGCGCGGCGTCAGCCGGTTCAAGGCCGGCGACTACGAGGCGGCGGCGGCGGATTTCGAGGCCGCCCTGGCCCTGGACGCGGGCTCGGCCATGGATCTGGCCAACCTGGGATTATGTCAGGAGCGGCTCGGCCGGCTGGATCTGGCCGCGCATCATCTGGGCGCGGCGCTGACCCTCGACGGCGACATCGCCTTTGCCCGGGAGGCGCTGGAACGGATCGGCGGCAGGCGCGATTTGCCGAACATTTGATGCAACATCGTGACTTATTGCACAATTTTGTCATAGACAGACCGCGTTTCTTGGGAAAATCATTGACAAGAACCTCTTTTGCAGCTTACGTATGAAAAGTAACGCGGGAGCCGGATCGTCACACAGCTCCCTGACAATCACGACCCATCGGGCATCAAGGGTGCTCTGATTCATGGGTGTAGCCCCCCGCTAGCGGGGAGGCGCTTGGAATTCGCCCGGCCAACGGCTCACGCCCCGGGCGCTTGTTTTATTAACCTGTAAGGAGGATGCGCATGGCAACTGTCGAGTACAAAGGCCACTCTTTCGAAGTCGACGAAGACGGCTTCCTGCAAAAATTCGAGGACTGGAACCTCGAGTGGGTTGACTACGTGAAGGACTCCGAGGGCATCAAGGAACTCACCCCGGAGCACAACAAGGTCATCGAATTCCTCCAGGACTACTACAAGAAAAACGGCATCGCCCCCATGGTCCGCATCCTGTCCAAGGTGACCGGGTTCAAGCTGAAGCACATCTATGAGCTGTTCCCGTCTGGACCGGGCAAAGGAGCCTGCAAGATGGCTGGCCTGCCCAAGCCCACCGGCTGCGTCTAGGCCACACGTTCCTCGAGGAAAGAAAGGCGGCGGGGCGACTCGCCGCCTTTTTTTCGTCCGCGCGCATCCTCTCCACAGCCGGCCCGCTCCGACCGCATGGCTCCAAGCATCACGTCTTTCGCTTAGGATATCCCACACCACACCGCCATCGTAGGAGAAAAAGGGCTGGCCCCCTCCAAGGACATCCTCCCACAAAGCGCATTCCGCCAAGCCTGGGCATTCCCCTCGGCGCGCGCCATTGCGCGCCCCCTCTCGCGCCCTTTTCTATTTCTTCGCCTTGGCCGTGGCCTTGACTTTCGCCTTGGCCTTCACCTTGGGCTTTTTCTTCGGCTTGGGCTTTTTCTTCGGCAATTTCCCTTCCTCGGCCAGCTTGAAGAGCTTGCGCTTTTTCCCCTCGAAGGTCATGGCCGTCTTGATGGCGGCAAGGCCGACGGCGGCGATGGTCAATATGATGACCAGCCCCTTTTGCAGCTGCCACTTCTGCTGCTCCATCATGCTGGCCATCCAGGCCTGGCCCGAGCGCTGGAACAGGTAGACGAATACCGGCACCAGCACCAACGACAGCCCCAGGCTCAGCACTTCCATCCACATGAAGTTACGGCCGAGCAGCATGCAGAAAAACGTCGCGTCGCGCACGATGCGAAGCGTGATGAGCCGGGTGCGCAAGGTGCGGATGCGCTCGTCGACCTCGGGCAGGAATTCACGGCTCTTATGGAAATTTTCCGCCTCGTCCATGGAAGAGGTGCGCATCCAGTTGAGCTTGGTGGCGCAGAAATTGAAATCCCGGTTGAACTCGCGCAGAAGCGCCGGAAACGGGAACCAGGCGGCCTCGCGCTGCACGGACTTAAGTTCGTCGAACTGGCGGGCCTGGCTTTGCAGCATGGCCTTGACCTCGGCCTCGACCTTTTTTTGCACCGCTTCCTTGACCTCGGCCACGCCGTCTTCCATCCGCTTGAAGGCCACGTAGTTTCCCTGCTTGGCGAGCTTGCTCAAGCTTTCTATACGGGCCTCGGCTTCGACCAGATACGGTTCGCCCTCCAGAAAGCGGTCCCGAAGCGATTGCGACAGTTCCCCAAGCGCGCCAAGCAGCGCGGCGCCGCTGTCCTGGGCCTGCTTCCAGATGTGCCACAAGGCGGCCAGAATGTGCGGCCGGCCGCGCTCCAGTTCCGGATCCACCATCACCCGATTGAACATCGTCGGATCACCGGTAAGCAGCTTGCCGAAAATCTGCATGCCCTGGTCGGTGAATCCCATCTTCACCAGGCACACCCCCTGGCGATAAACGGGCTCGAGCCATTTGGGGCATTCCTTGAGCGTATCCCGGTACAAGGCGATGGCCTTGTGGCAATCGCCCTGCACCTCGAAGCTGCGGGCTTGCAAACACAAGAAATACCCGCGTTGCATGGCATTGTAGCAAAGCCGCCCGGATTCCTGCCAGTAATAGACCGCCTTGGTCCAGTCTCCGGCCTCCATGGCGTGGAAGCCCTGCAGGGATTTGGGTTGGTAGGCCCGGGGATACTTGGCCAGGGCTTGCCCTATATGGGTTTCGTAGTTATCGGCGTTCCCCTCGCGCAACGCGGCCAGGGCCGCCCAGAAATAGTCGCCTTCCTTGGGGCCGAGCTGCGTAAAGCCGGCCGGCAAATCCTTGCCCCGGCTGCGCCAGAGCATCTCCAGGGTGCGCAGTTGAAACGGCAGGTCGATCTCGAAGAGGACCGACAACATGAGGTCGGTTTCCTCCTTGCCGCCAAGTCGCTTGGCCATCTCGGCCACGGGGTCGTCGGCCAGGCCCGCATCCAGCTTCTGGGAAATTTCCTCAAGCCGATCCATGTTGACGTCGCCGAAACGCTCCCAAAGCTGCGGGCGCGGGGCGGCAAGGACCTTGGACGGGCATTGGCCCGGCTTGTGGTTGTTGAGGCCGCAGTAGAAGCAGACGGCCGCATCGCCACCGGACAAGTTGGCCGGCAGCGGCACGGCCAGGACGCCCTGGGGCTCGGACTCCTCGTCGGCGTTTATGAGGCTGACGTTGCACCAGTCCTCGATGGACGCTCCCCGCGACAGCGCCCGGGCCTCATGGATGGCGAACTCCTCTCCCAGGAAAAAGGCCGAGCGGTAGGTCATATGGGGAAAGTCCGGGGTCAGCTTGTCCCAATCCAGGCCCAGGCGACGCGGCAGGTCCTTGCCCATGGTGCGCCCTTTGGACGACACGACGGCCATGACGCTTGGCCAGTAATGTCCCTGCTCGCCTTCCTCCTTGAGGTGCATGATGCGCGAGAGGGTGTCGCGGCTCCAGTTGCGGAGCCGGCGCAGTCCCGGGATCTCGAAAATAAGAAATCCTTCGTGGCGCACGAATTTGAGGCCAAGGCGCTCGAGGATGTCGAGCAGCTCCCTGGCGATGTTGCGCCAGCCGTCGGCCGTATCGCGGCTCAAGGGATCGCCGAGGGGCTTTATGATACCCAGCCAACTGAGGCCAGAGTCGTAGGACAGGGCCGTGTCGGCCTCGAGTTGCTCGAAATGGATGCGGGCCAGCCCCGAGGCCGGTTTGACCGGCGAACTCGAGAGGCCGGGATTGGTGGCGAGCTGGTTTTTAAGGTTGGGGTGCAGCAGGATCTCCAGGGATTCCGTCGGCGTCACATGCTGCCGGGAGAGTTCCACGGAAAGCGACAGGGCGAGTTCGAACTTGGGACTGACAAGCAACGTCGCCGGAAACGCCTCGATAAAAACCGGCATGGCGTTGACTCCGCCCCAGACGGAGATGCGCCCCAAGGCCCGCAGCCCCTCGTCGCCGAGGAAAAACCACAAGGCCTGCCCCGGGGCTCCGGCCATGCGGAAACCGCCGTGATCGAGCAGCATGCTGTCGAAGCCCGGATCGAGCTGACCGTCCCAGGCCACCCAGACGCCGATGCCGGTATGCACCATGCGGGTGGAGCCGACATGGGGCAGATGTTCCAGCAAGGCGGAAATATGAAGCGTGGACAACGGCGCGTTTCTCCCTTATTTGGCGGCCATGGACATCTCAAAAACCATCGCTGAACTGAAGACCCTGCCCGGCTTTCTCGAAAAGGTCGGCATGGTGCTCGTGCACAACGGCGTGGCCCGGGCCACGTCGCGCAAAGGCGCCCCCGTGGCCACGCTCGAGGTCAAGGTGGACCAGGACATGGTGGAAAAGTTCCGCCAGGAAGGCGAGGCCATGCCCGGCATGTTCCGGGTGCTGGTCGAAGCCAGGGCCGGCACCTTCGCCCCGGGCGACGACCTGCTTTTCATCGTGGCCGCCGGCGACATCCGGGAACATGTCCTGGCCAGCCTGACCCACACGCTGACGCGCATCAAGGCCGAAGCCATCACCAAGACGGAAATCGCACCTTAGGTTTAGGCAAGAAAGAAGAATGCGAGAGGGGAAACCCTTTGCAAAGGGTTCGCCCCTCTCGCGCTCTCCCTTTCCTAAACATTTTCCCTTTTCGACCGTCACTCGGCAGCACCCTTTATAAAAGTCTTTTGAAAGGGGGTCCGGGGGAAAACTTTTCTTCAGAAAAGTTTTCCCCCGGCGGCTTTCTCCGCCACGGCCAGCACCCGGGCCGCTTCTTCCGGCTTGTCGCGCTTGAGGCAGCCCTTGGCGTAGCACAGGGCCTTACGCCGCAACTCCTTTTTTATGCAGTCTTTATGCCAAGGTGTGAGGTCGCCGCGGCCGAGAAGTCCGGCCATGGAGCGGATGCGGAAAAGATCCTGGCCCACGTAGATCGCCGAGAGTTGATCGGGCCGGCCGCCATGGCGCACGGCGAGCAGTTCGTCCAAAAGCCCCACCGGATGGCGGATGAGCGTGCGCAGCCACAGGTCGTAGTCCTCGCAAGCCGGCAGGCTTTCGTCGAAGCCGCCGAGCTCTTCCCAAAATTCCCGGGTGAACATGACCGTGGAAGGGCTGACCAGGCAGCGGCCGAGCGCCTGTTCGAAAAAAAAGCCGTCCGGCTTGCCATGGACCTGGCCCGGATTGACCCGCCGTCCGCCGCGCATCCAGACCTCCTGGGTCTGGCTTATGGCCAGATCTTGCCGGCGCATGAAAGCCAGTTGCCGGGCGGTCTTTTCGGGCAGCCACTCGTCGTCGGAATCGAGCAGCGCCAGATACGCGCCCCGGGCCTCGGCCAGCCCCCTGTTGCGCGCGGCCGAGACGCCCCGGCCCGGTTCGTGGCGCAGCACCCGCAATCTGGGATCGACAATGGCCGCCAGAGCCGCCGGCGTGTCGTCGGTGGAGCCGTCGTCCACCACGATGACCTCGATGGCGACATGGGTCTGGGCCAACGCCGAGGCCAACGCCCGCACCACCATCGCCGCCCGGTCCCGGGTGGGAACGACCGCCGACACCAGCGTCGCATCATCGTCGCCGCAAGGGCGTTTCGCGTCCATGACGGGACTCTACATTTCCCGTCCCCCCCTGCCAAGCCGCCCCTTTCCCGGAAGCCCCATCCCGGGCATACTGCTCCCCAAGGAGACCGCGCCATGACGCCAGAGCATGCCGAATCCTTCCGCGCCTACCGCCAAAACCTGGCCGCGCGCCCCGGAGAGACCGCCTTTCAGGTGGTGGTGGCCCAGACGGACCTTTTCATCGTGGCCGAACGCAACCTGGCCGGGGAAATCGGCGCGCTCGTCTCCGAACTGCGCCGGGAGCTGACGGCCTACATCCTCCTGCATCCCGATTTCCGCGAAAGCCTTACCCCGGTGACGGCGGGCGACGACGCCCCGCCGCTCGCCCGGGAGATGGCCGAAGCCGCCGCCCGGTTCGGCGTGGGCCCCATGGCCGCCGTGGCCGGGGCCATGGGACAGGCCGTGGCCGACCGCTTCGCGGCGCTTTCGCCCAACCTGCTGGTCGAAAACGGCGGGGATATCTTTCTGCGCTCGACCGTGGAGCGCACGGTGGCGCTTTTGGCCAGGCCTGTGGAAGGGGCGCGGCTGGCCCTGCGCTTCGCGCCCGGCGACCTGCCGGCGGCGGTATGCGCCTCCTCGGGCAAGGTCGGGCACTCCTTGAGCCTCGGCCAGGCGGATATGGTGACGGTCGTGGCCGACCGGGGAGCCGTGGCCGACGCGGCGGCAACGGCGCTCGGCAATCTGCTGACCGGCCGGGGCGACCTGGATGCGGTGCTGGCCGCGGCGGAGAGCCTGAAACGGCGCGGCGTGCGCGGGGCTTTCGCCCAATGCGGGGAGATGGTCGGCGTCGTCGGCGACGTCGAACTCGTCGCCATTGAGGCATGAGGAAGAAAGGGAGAGGAAGAATGCGAGAGGGGAAACCCTTTAAAAA
>NZ_AECZ01000050.1 GCF_000179555.1 Solidesulfovibrio fructosivorans JJ] | reverse complement strand
TTCAGAAAAGTTTCCCCCCGGCATCATTTTTATTCCCCCGCCCTATGGCAGGATTTCGATCAGCACGTAGCGGGCGGCGAAGCCCAGGGCGTAGACGCAAAGCACCACGAGAAAGCAGGCCGTAAAAAGGCCGCGCCCACCGCGCCCCTCGGCCAGCCTGGCCAGGACAAAGCCCATGACCATGGCCAGCACAATGCCCAATCCCAGGGCCATGGCCACCTTTTCGAGCGATACGTCGATCATCTTGTTCCCCTCTTTCGATCACGCCGCCCCAGCAAAGCCCCAGACCTTGTCCCTCTCCCCCTTCAAAGGAACCCCGGGGGGAATCCCCTCGCGGGCTCCAGGAACGGGGGTTGGCAGGAGCGGAGCCCCTCCTGTCGGGGAGGTCCAGAGGGGCAACGCCCCTCCGGCTACCGCTGATCGAGCGGCACGTAGGGCCGGCGCGGCGGGCCGATGTAGATCTGCCGCGGCCGGTGGATGCGGGTGGTGGGGTCGCGGTTTTCCTCGCGCCAGTGGGCGATCCAGCCGGGCATGCGGCCGATGGCGAACATGACCGGGAACATGTTGACCGGGATGCCGAGCGCCCGCAGGATGATGCCGGAATAGAAGTCCACGTTGGGGTAGAGCTTGCGGCTCTTGAAGTAGTCGTCGGAGAGCGCCGTCTCCTCCAGCTCCCGGGCGATGTCCATGAGCGGGTCGTTTCCGCCGGACTGCATGACCAGTTCGTGGGCGGCCTTTTTGAGCACCCGGGCCCGGGGATCGAAATTCTTGTAGACCCGGTGGCCGAAGCCCATGAGCCGGCGTTCCTTGCGCTTGACCATGTCCAGATACGATTTGACCCTGTGGCGACCGGAGAGAATCTGCTCGAGCATTTCGATGACTGCGGCGTTGGCCCCGCCGTGGAGCCTGCCCCACAGGGCGCAGATGCCCGAGGACACGCTGGCGAAAAGGTTGGCCTGGGTGGAGCCGACCATGCGCACGGTCGAGCAGGAGCAGTTCTGCTCGTGATCGGCGTGGACCACCAAAAACAGCGACAGGGCGGACACGGCCTGGGGCGTGGGCTCGAAGTCGCGGTTGGGCATGGAGAACATCATGTGCAGGAAGTTGCGGCAATAGCTGAGATTCGGGTCCGGATACATGAACGGCAGACCCAGGGATTTGCGGTAGCTGAAGGCGGCGATGGTGCGCACCTTGCTCACGAGCTTGGCCACGGCCTTGGTGAAGGTGTCCATGTTCTGGATCTCGAGCAGTTCCGGGTGGTAGTTGCCGAGCGAATTGATCACGGCGGACAGGATGGCCATGGGCTGGCCGCCCGGCGGAAAGCCGTCGAAATGGTGCAGCAGGCCCTCGTGGAGCAGCTCGTGTTCGGACAGGAGGGTGCGAAACGCCGTTCGCTCTTCCGCGGTCGGGAGTTTGCCGAAAATCAGCAGCATGGCCGTTTCGATGAACGAACTTTTTTCGGCCAGCTGTTCGATGGGGATGCCGCGGTAGCGCAGAATGCCTTTTTCGCCGTCGACGAAGGTGATGCCCGACTGGCAGGAACCGGTGTTGGCGTAGCCGGGATCGAAGGTCAAAAGGCCCGCGTCTTTTTCCAAGGAAGTGACGTCGATGCCCACCTCGCCTTCGCTGCCGACGACCACGGGCAATTCCAGGGTCGTGTCGCCATAGGCAAGGGTGGCGGTTTTGCGTTCGCGCATGGGACTCCTCGTTTCCGCATGAAGGGGAGAATGGCCGAAAGCGGCCTGGCGTCTGGCTTACAAGAATGCTTAGGCGGCAGTTTACAAAAATAATTCGGATTTGTCTCGCGGCGCAAGCGAGGCCTCCCGGCGGAGGGGACAAAGCGCCCCTTCCGCCGCCGCCTTCCGTTCCCCGGCGCGTCCAAGGCGGCGACATCGCGGCGCTTCCCGCGAGGGCCGGCAAGGTCCTGGCCGGATGCGATCACGCTTCCGGCCGGTTGCTGGAGGACCGCGAAAAAAAAATCTCCTGTATTTAAAATAGCCTAAAAGCATCCTCCACGATTTTCCCACCCTATCATCGCATTTTTCCTCACCAAATCGTGACTGTTGGTGCCAACCGTTGCGCAATCCGGTTTTTTTTGCCGGCACCTTTCCTTTTTTCTAAAAAATAGTGTGCCTGATCTAATGAGAGCGGTTTGTTCCCGGCCCCTCGGCCGGGACGTGCGCAACCGGAAAAAGGAGGCGGTATGGGCATTTCGCGACGCGGGTTCATGAAACTGACTGGGGCCGGCCTGGTCTGCCTGGGGATAAAGGACCTGGGCTTTGGCGTCCGGCCGGCGGCGGCCTACGCGGCACCCCTCAAGATCGAGGGCTGCAAGGAGATTCTGACCATCTGCGGCTTTTGCTCCTGCGGCTGCAACATCATCATGTCCGTCAAGGACGGCAAGCTGATCAGCTCCGAAGGCGATCCGGATTATCCGGTCAGCGAAGGCGCGCTTTGCGCCAAGGGCGCGGCCTTTTTGTCCATGCACCTAAATCCCCACCGGCTGCAAAAGCCCCAGTACCGGGCGCCCGGCAGCGACAAGTGGGAGGAGAAGGACTGGGACTTCGTGCTCGGCCGCATCGCCCGGCTGGTCAAGGACACCCGGGACAAGGACTTCATCCTCAAAAACGACAAGGGGCAGGCCGTCAACCGGGTGGAAACCCTGTTCCAGCTCGGCACCTCGCAGATGGACAACGAGGAATGCTCCGTTTCGCACCAAATGCTTCGCAGCCTGGGGGTCGTGTACATGGACCACCAGGCACGCGTCTGACACAGCGCCACTGTAGCGGCTCTGGCAGAGTCGTTCGGACGCGGCGCGATGACGAATCACTGGATTGACATCAAGAACGCCAACGCTGTCCTGATCATGGGCAGCAACGCAGCCGAGCACCACCCCATCTCCTTCAAATGGGTGCTCAAGGCCAAGGACGCCGGGGCGACGGTCATGCATATCGACCCCAAGTTCTCGCGGACTTCGGCCAGATCCGATTTTCATGTGCCGCTTCGCTCCGGCACGGATATCGCCTTCATGGGCGGCATGGTCAAATACATCCTGGACAAGGACCTGATCCACAAGGATTACGTGGTCCAGTACACCAACGCGGCCTTCATCGTGGGCGACGGGTATTCCTTCAAGGACGGCCTGTTCGCCGGCTACGACGCGGCCACGCGCAAGTACGACCGCAAGAAATGGGGCTTCGCGCTGGACAAGGAAGGCGTGCCCAAGCGGGACATGACGCTCAAAAATCCCCGCTGCGTCTACCAGCTCATGAAGAAGCACTACGGCCGCTATAACCTGGACAAGGTTTCGGCGGTCACGGGCGTGCCAAAGGACAAGCTGCTCAAGGTGTACGACATCTACGCCGCCACCCATGAGCCGGGCAAGGCCGGAACGGTCATGTACGCCCTGGGCTGGACCCAGCATTCGGTGGGTGTGCAGAACATCCGGCTGGCCGCCATCATCCAGCTGCTTCTCGGCAACATCGGCGTGGCCGGCGGCGGCATCAACGCCCTTCGCGGCGAGCCCAACGTCCAGGGCTCCACCGACCACTGCATCCTGTGGCACATCCTGCCCGGCTACCTGCCCGTGCCCCGGGCCGACTGGCCGACGCTGGCCGATTACCAGAAGGCCAACACGCCGGTCAGCCACGATCCCAAGAGCGCCAACTGGTGGGGCAACCGGCCCAAGTACATGGTGAGCCTGCTCAAGGGCTGGATGGGCGAAGCCGGCACGCCGGAAAACGGCTTCGGCTACGACTGGATGCCCAAGGTCGAACCGGGCAAGGACTATTCCACGCTGTTCCTGTTCGACAACATGTACAAAGGCAAGGTGCGCGGCGGCTTCATCTACGGCCACAACCCCTGCCAGAGCATGCCCAACGCCAGCAAGATCCGCAAAGCCATGGACAAGCTGGACTGGCTGGTCGTGGGCGAAATCCACAACACCGAGACCAGCGACTACTGGCACCGGCCCGGGGTCGATCCCAAGGACATCAAGACCGAGGTCTTCCTGCTGCCCTCCTGCCAGCGCGGCGAAAAGGACGGCACCATCTCCAACTCCGGCCGCTGGCACATGTGGCACTACAAGGGCATCGAACCCATGGGCGAAAGCAAGTCCATGGGCTGGATGGTCGTGGAAATCATGAACCGGGTGCGCGATCTCTACAAAAAGGAGAAAGGCGCCTTCCCGGAACCGGTCGTCAACCTGGATTGGCCGGAGCACTACGACGCCGACTACTTGGCCAAGAAGATCAACGGCTGGTACACCCGCGACGTGACCGTGGGCGACAAGACGCATAAAAAGGGCGAACAGGTGGCGAGCTTCGTCGCCCTGGCCGACGACGGCTCGACCATCAGCCTCAACTGGCTCTACAGCGGCTGCTACGGTCCCTCGGGCAACCTGTCCAAGCGCCGCGACCCGGCCCAGACGCCCATGCAGGCCAACATCGGCCTCTACCCGGGCTTTTCCTGGGCCTGGCCGGTCAACCGCCGCATCCTCTACAACCGCGCTTCCGTGGACCTCAACGGCAAGCCGTTCAGCGCGGACAAGCCGGTCATCGAGTGGAAGGACGGCAAATGGGTGGGCGACGTGCCGGACGGCGGCTGGCCGCCCATGGCCGACCCCAAGGGCAAGTACCCCTTCATCATGCAGACCGAGGGCCACGGCCAGGCCTACGGCCCCGGCCGGGTGGACGGCCCCTTCCCCGAACACTACGAGCCGGCCGAGACGCCCCTTGCCGCCAACCCCTTCTCCAAGCAGCTGAGCAACCCCTGCATGCTGCTGGCGGAAAGCGACATGGACATCCTGGCCAAGCCCGGCGATCCCAAGTACCCCGTGGTCCTGACCACCTACGGCGTGACCGAGCACTGGTGCGGCGGCGGCGACACGAGAAACACCCCGGTGCTGCTCGAAGCCGAGCCCCAGCTCTACGTGGAGATGGACCCCGTGCTGGCCAAGAAGCAAGGCATCAAAAACGGCGACCCCGTGGTCATCGAAAGCATCCGGGGCAAGGTCGAAGCCATCGCCATGGTCACCGTGCGCATGACGCCGCTTACGGTGCAGGGCAAGACCGTGCATCTGGTCGGCATGCCGTTTTGCTTCGGTTGGACCACCCCGGGCGTCGGCGACGCCACAAACCGGCTGACCCCGTCCGTGGCCGACCCCAATACCGCCATTCCCGAGTACAAGGCCTGCATGGTCAATGTGCGCAAGGCGGACAAGGTCACGGAACTCTTCGTCTAAACCCGCTTCCGGCCGGGGGACGAGCCTCCCCCGGCCGGTCACGATAAAGGAGCGTGGTCATGCCCAAGGCGTTTTTCATCGACACCTCGCGCTGCACCGCCTGTCGCGGCTGCCAGATCGCCTGCAAGGAATGGCACGGCAACAAGGCCGTGCCCACCCGCCAGCGGGGAACCCACCAAAACCCGCCGGACCTCACCCCCTTCAACTATAAACTGGTGCGCTTCGCCGAACACGTCATCGACGGCCGCGTGCAGTGGCTGTTCTTCCCGGACCAGTGCCGGCACTGCATCAACCCGCCCTGCAAGGACGTGGCGGACTCCTACCTGGAAGGCGCCGTCGTCCAGGACGAGGCCACCGGCGCGGTCATCTACACCGACAAGACCAAGGAGCTCAGCATCGACCAGGCCCGGGACGTGCGCGACGCCTGCCCCTACAACATCCCCCGCCGCGACGAGGACACGGGGCTCGTGCGCAAGTGCGACATGTGCATCGACCGGGTCCAGGCCGGCATGAAGCCCGCCTGCGTCCACACCTGCTGCACCGGCACCATGAACTTCGGCGAGCGCGACGCCATGCTCGACCTGGCCCACAAGACCCTGGCCAAGGTCAAGGAAAAGAACCCCAAGGCGCAGCTTCTCGACGAGGACGACATCAACGTCATCTACCTCGTCACCGAGCCGCGCAAACTCTACCACGAATACGCCGAACGCCGGGAGCAAAAGGGCGGTCCCATGACCCGGCAGGCGTTCCTGGCCATGCTGGCCCGGCCCGTGGGCCGCATGCGCGGTTAAGAGAGGAGGTGGGGAGAAACTGGGGGGAAACCTTTCTTGCAGAAAGGTTCTCCCCCCAGGCCCCCCTTCCAAAGACTTTTAATAGAATGAAGTTGTTACGGTGAAAATCGTAGCCATTGTAAACTTTAGGAAGGGGAGAGCGCGAGAGGGGACAACCCGTGTTAAAGGGTTTCCCCTCTCGCACCCTCTTGCCCCTCTTCCCTCCTCAAAGGAGCCATAGCCATGAGCGCTTGCACACCGGCCGAGGCGACGGGCCTTGACGCGATCCTGCCGGCTTTTTCCGCCCTGGCCGCCCTGCGCCGGGAGGTTGCCGCCGCGCTGCCCGACTGCCCCTTGGAAATCCCCCACGATCCCGATGCGTTCGCGGCGGGCGAACCGCTGCTCGCAGCCTTGCCCGCCCACCGGCTGGCCCCTGGGTTCCTGGCCGCCGCCGAGCTGATGTTGCCGCGGCTCGGGGAGATCTTTCCGGCCCTGGCCCGGGAGACGACGGTGCTTGGCCAGGCGCTGGCCATGGGGCCCCGCACGGTCGAGCCGCTGCTTTCCGCCTATACCGACGCCCGCCAGGAAGACATCGTCCTGCTGGCCGGCGAGATGGGCCTGGACCACCGCGCCCTGCCCTTCCTGACCCACGAGATTCTCGCGGCCGTGCTGCGCCGGGCGGCGGCCACCCTGTCCCCCCTGGCCGACGACGCCTTGTGGCAGCGCGCGTCCTGCCCGGTGTGCGGCTCCCCGCCGACCATGGGCATGCTCAAGGACAAGCCGGACCCGTCGGAATTTCTCATCTCCAAGGCGGGACGGCTCATGCTTTCCTGCTCGCTGTGCGGGCACCTCTGGCGCTTCCCCAGACTAAAATGCCCGACGTGCGGCGAACTTTCCCACGAAAAGCTCGACGTGCTGACCGTGGCCGAGCATCCCCGGGAACGCATCCACACCTGCTCGACCTGCAAGCACTACCTCATCGTGGTGGACCGGGTGGACCAGGACGAGCCGCTGGACCTGGACGTGGCCCCGGCGGGCCTGGCCCACCTCGACGCCGTGGCCCAGGCGCGAGGGTTCACGCCCATCTGCCCCGCGCCCTGGAACCAGTTTCCTGAAGGAGACCTTTAAAAGGCGCCGGGGGGAAACTTTTCTGTAGAAAAGTTTCCCCCCGGACCCCCTTTCCAAAGACTTCTAACGATAACAGCCTGTCACCGTTAAAAGTTTTGGGGAGGGGAGAGCGCGAGAGGGGAACCCTTTTTTCAAAAAGGGTTCCCCTCTCGCATCCTCTTTCTTCTTCCTCCCCCTACGTCTCGCGGCGACGCAGCATGAACATGCCGTAGGTGGCCAGCAGGTTGGGCAGGAATTTGACCACCCAGCCCTTCTCATGATGGTGCGGGGTGCTGACGGCCGTCTCCCTGGCGATGGCGAAGCCTTCCTTGCGGCAAAAACGCCGGAAGTCGCGGATGGTGATGACGCGGATGTTGGGCGTGTCGTACCACTCGTAGGGCAGTTCCCGCGACACCGGCGCCCGGCCCCGGAAAAGCAGCTGGCCCCGGATGCGGTAATAGGCGAAATTGGGAAAGCTCACGATGCCGCGCCTGCCCACCCGCAGCATTTCCCGGATGAGGATCGCCGGGTGGAAGACCTGCTGCAACGTCTGGGACAAAATCACGTAGTCGAAACTTCCGTCCGGATAATCCCGCACTTCCTCGTTGATGTCGCCATGGACGATGGAAAGCCCCTTCTCGATGCCCCGGGTGACCTTGCCCTCCTCGGCCTCGATGCCGGTGCCGCGCACGTCCTTGTCCACGGACAGGATATGGAGCAGGTCGCCCGAGCCGCAGCCGAGGTCCAGCACCTTCGATCCCGGCTCGATCCAGGAGGCGACCACGGACAGGTCATAGCGCATGGCCGCTCTCCTTGGCTTCCTTGGCCGCGTCCACGGCGGCCCGGTCGAGAAAGCGGTCGATCATGCCGGACAGGCGGGCGTTGGGCAGTAAGAAGGCGTCGTGCCCCCACTTGGCCTCGATCTCCACGAAGCTGACGTCCAGGCCGTTTTTCTTCATGGCCTGGACCATGGCCCGGGACTGGTAGGTCGGATAGAGCCAGTCCGAGGAAAAGGAGGCGACCAGGAAGCGGCAGCGGGCCTTGGCGAAGGCGGCCACGACCGAGCCGTCGCCGTGGGCGGCCTCCAGGTTGAAATAGTCCGCCGCCTTGGTCACGTAGAGAAAGGAATTGGCGTCGAAGCGGTCCACGAACTTCTGGCCCTGGTAGCGCAAGTAGGACTCCACCTGGAAATCGGCCACGTCGAAGGCGAACGAGATCTCGCAGCGGTCCTGGAGCCGGCGGTCGAACTTCTGGCGCATGGCCTCGTCGGAAAGATAGGTGATATGCCCGATCATGCGGGCCACGGCCAAGCCGTGCCCGGGCTTGTCGTTCTCGTAGTAGTCGCCGCAGTTCCACTTGGGGTCGGCCATGATGGCCTGCCGGGCCACTTCGTTGAAGGCGATGGCCAGGGCCGAATGCTTGGTGGTGGTGGCCAGCGGCACGGCGGCGCGCACCATGTCCGGGTAGCGCACGGCCCACTCGAGGACCTGCATGCCGCCCATGGAACCGCCGATGGCGCACAAGAGCTTTTTGATGCCCAGATGTTCGACCAGTTCCTTCTGGGCCCGCACCATGTCGCCTATGGTGATGACCGGGAAGGTGAGGCCGTAGGGCTTGCCCGTGTCCGGATCGGTGGAGGACGGGCCGGTCGAGCCCATGCAGCCGCCGATGACGTTGGAGCAGATGACGAAATAACGGTCGGTGTCGATGGGCTTGCCCGGACCGATCATGATGTCCCACCAGCCGGGCTTGGCGTCGGCGGTATCGTAGTAGCCGGCGGCGTGGGAGTCGCCGGTCAGCGCATGGAGCACCAGCACGGCGTTTGTGGCCTGTTCGTCGAGTTTTCCGTACGTTTCGTAGGCAAGCGTGACCGGCCCCAGGCTGCGTCCCGAGTCCACGTCCAGAGGATGGGGCGGGACGGCGAAGGTGAAAAACCGCTTCTCCACCCGCCCGACGCTGGTCCCGCTTGGGGCATGCCCGGTGTATTCGCTCATAGTCGCCTCGTTTTTTGTCCTACCAGGAAGGTGGACAAAGCGCCAGCGCGGCCCTTTGACAATCCCGCCGAGGCCGGGCAGGATGTCTATTGTCGCGTCTGCAACAACACGTTCGACGACCTGACGCAACGACCCCTTACACCCAAGCATCTTTCAAGAAATATCGACGGACGTTTCATGGGTCGCAAGACGAGCGGAGGTCCTATGTGTACAATGGAGCGCCGCGCCGAAAAACGGGTGCACCCGCCGGTCGACGTCGTCCTGGATTTTGCCCTGTGGCCGGCCGACACGGTCGTGCCGTCGAAACTCCCGCTTGCCGCCCTGCGCCCTCCCACCGCCTGTCGCGGCAGGGGCCAGGCGCTCATCTTGGCGGACGTGGCCTCCATCGGCCTGGGGATACGGATCGAGGGCCCTGCCGGGCTCCTTTCGAGGCTGCACCGCCTGGACGCCCTCTACATCTACCTCAAACTGCGCGAATACCGTCCCATGACCGCGAACGCGGCCTTGTCGCTCTTTTTCCACGTCAAGATCGCCTGGGCCGACCTCGAGCCCGGCAGCCTCACCCTGGGCTTGCGGGTCCTGCACCTGGGCCGGGGGGCGGCTTCTGAAAAATCCCTGGAATTTCTCGATGTCAGAGGTTTCGGCGTCAAGGAACTGGCCGGCTGGATCGACGCCCTGTGCCGCGACAACCTGGGCCCGGAGGCAGTCACGCAGGCATCGGGCGTGCACCTGGACACCTTGCTGGCCGAACCCGAACTGACGCTCCCCGATCGCTAGGATTTCGGAAAAGACATGCGCGGGGGACCTTTTGAAAAAGGTTCCCCACGCGCGCGATCCCTTTCCGCGACATTACTCCTTATGTTTGGGAGTTACATCACCCCATCCTCCCCGCATGCGGGACCTGTACGGCTCGGCCCGGGCGGGGTATGAGAACGCATTCCGAAACGGAGGCACGCTTTCCATGTCCATGCGCTTTCCGGTCCGCATCCTTTTTTGTCTGCTTGTCGGCATCGCCATTTCCTGTCCCGCCCTGGCCGCTGACCAGGCGAAAAAACCGAGTGATTTTCGCGGCATAACCTGGGGAAGCGCCCCCTCGGCCCTGCCTGGGCTCAAGGCCGTCGAACGCGACGGCGACATCGTCCATTACGAACTGCCAAGCGAAAAAAAGGACCTCGGCGGCATCACGTTGCGCCGGGTGACCTACTCGTTTTTCAAGGACCGCTTCTACCATGCCGAGATCGATTACAAAGGCAAGGACGCGGCCAAGATCATGGAGCAAAGCCTGGAAGCCAAGTACGGCCTGCCCGACGCGGTGCGCGAAAAAAAGGATGCCGACGGCCGTCCTTATAGCGTGGCCGTGTGGAACTGGCCGGGCTTTGCCTTCATCGGCAACCGCTACGACAAGGACGGCGGCCACGGCCGGGTGTTCTACTTCTACGCGCCCCTGACCGACGCCTCGGCCAAGGCCCAGGGCATCAGCCCGGCCAAGGAGCCGGCAGCCGCCGCGCCGGCCAAGGCGTCCAAGGCATCGAAGGCGCAGGCTACCGACGACGCAGGCGCCGCCACCGGCGAGTACGAGACGTACACGATCAAGGACGGCGACATCATCTCCAAGGTGGCCAACGCCCGGGGGCTGAGCACGCGCCAGCTTTTGCGGGCCAACCCGGACATCGACCCCAAAAAACTGCGCCCGGGCATGACCATCCGGATTCCGGTCAAGAAGTAGGCGCCGCGCCCGGGTTACCGGCTCTTTATCGAGAGCGCCTATCCGCATCGTTGCAACCTATTTATTTTCTTAATTTGTCAAGGCATATCCCCCATGCTAAGGCTGTAGGGTCGCCAAATCCAAAGCGCGACCCTACGCCATGGGGAACTCTTGCCGTAACCTCCTCGCCTCGGTCTGGACTTATCGGGCCGTCCGCCTCGCCCTGGCCGTCTTCTTCATCGTGGCCGGGACGCTCAAGCTGGCCGACGTCCACGCCTTTGTCCTGACCATCAAGGCCTTTTCCATCCTCCCTTCCGACGCGGTCACGCCGCTGGCCGTGGCGCTGCCGGTGCTGGAGATCGTCGGCGGGCTGCTGCTCGCCTTCGACGCACCGGGGGGGCTTGCCATCATCGGCGGACTGTTGCTGCTTTTTATCGGCGTGGTCGCAAACGCCATCCGGCAGGGCCTGGATATCGATTGCGGCTGCTACGGCCCGGGCGATCCGGAAGGCGAGGTCTACCACGGCCTGCATACGACTTTATGGCGTGATCTGGCCATGCTGGCCGGTGTCGTCTATTGCCTGCTGTGGCGTCGCGTCCGCGGCAGACAGCGCTTTACTCCCGCAACCCAAACCCCGTAAGGAGAGTGCATGCGCGCAGTCAAACTCACCCTGATTCTGGCTTTGCTTTCGGTTTTCTGCCTGGCGCAAACGGCCCTGGCCAACAAGTTCGAGGATGAGGCCGCCAAGGAAAAAGAGGCGGTCAAGCTGGTGCGGGACACCCAGAAAGGCGGCTACGGCCTTGTTTCGACGACGGAGCTCAAAGAGTGGATCGACGCGGGCAAAAAGATGGTCATCGTCGACACCATGCCCTTCGAGGACAGCTACAAGAAGGAGCACATCCCCGGTGCCGTCAATTTCGTCTTCCCCATCCCGGACATGGAAAAATGGGACGCCAAGGAGACCGGCGGCAAGACCGAGGCCGACTACGTCAAGCTGCTCGGCCCGGACAAAAACAAAACCATCGTGATCTACTGCGGCTTCGTCAAATGCACGCGCAGCCACAACGGCGCGATCTGGGCCAAAAAGCTCGGCTATAAAAACGTCTACCGCTTCCCGGGCGGCATCTTCGCCTGGAAGGGCGCGGGCTATCCCGTCGAAGCGGTGAAGTAAGTACGGGGGAACACCTCCCCGACGTCCGGGAGGAGGAGCGGCTTCCTCCCGGACCGTCCATAGGGAGAATCCCCCGCCCCCTTGGCGGTGAAAAAGCAATGCTGCTGTTCGATTTTTTCCGACGCAACCCCCTGCCCTCAAAGCCCCCCCTCAAAAGGCAGCCAATCATGAACTCTCCCGCGCCACGCCTGGAGGCGGCGGATGCCCTGGTCGCGGCCGTGGGCAAGCATGCCGCCGCCCTTTTCGCCAACCGTAAGCTCCTTTGCGCCGAAGCCATCATGGTCGCGGTCAACGAGGCCTTCGGCCAGCCCCTGCCCGACGAGCAGGCGGTCGGCATCGCCGCCGGGCTGACAGCCGGCATCGGCGACCGGGGCTGCCTGTGCGGGGCCATAGCCGGCGCCTGCGCCTCCGTGGGCATGGTCTGCGCCCGGGGCGGACACGGCCCGACTCGGCAAGCCATCCGGCAACAATCCGCCGCCATCCACGAAGCCTTCGTCAACCGCCACAAATCCGCCTGCTGCCGGGTGCTATCCAAGAAGGTCAAGGACGACGCCAAGGCCCATGCCGCCCAGTGCGCCGCTCTGACCGGCTACGGCGCGGAACTGGCCGTGCGGTCCATCCTCGCCCTGCGCCCGGAACTCGTCGACTGCCCCGACGCCCCCACCAAAGGGGAACCGCGCCTGTGCGGCCGGGTCAAATGGCTGCTGTCGCTTTTTTGCCGTTAGCGACGCACCGTTGCCCCCCCGCAACAGTCTCCAGCGCTTATGGGTTAGAGCATGACTCGCCCAACGGTGTTTGACAAGCTGCTTGCCACCTCGTATTCTTTTATTTTTTATCCTGATTCTGTTACGCTCTCTTTTAAAAACACAAGTAATCATCCAAGCGGCGTGCACCATGGCCGACGACAAAACGACCTTCGACGTCTTCATCAGTTTTAAAAGTGAAGACGAGAAATACGCCTACAAAATTTTTGAATTCCTGCAGCAGCATGGATTCAATCCTTTTTTCAGCACGATTTCAGTCAGCTTCGTCGGCCAATCCCAGTATCTCAAGTCTATTGCCAAAGCCATTTCCCAGTGCCGTCACATGGTCGTCGTCGCATCAAAACCCGAATACATCATCTCCGGCTGGGTCGAATACGAATGGAGTATTTACATCGCCCGGCGCAATGATAAAAAAACGGAAGGCAACCTCCTTACTCTGCTCACCGGGGACATGACCGTTTCCGACCTACCCCAGGAACTCGTTCCCTTTCAGTCCATACCCCTCACGCGAGACGGCCTGGAGGAAATGCTTCAGTTCCTGGATACCGTCCCCGGGCCGCCGACGTCGGTGGCGCTCAGGCATAAAGGCCTGTCGCTGGCGAAGCCGCTGGCTGCCATGGCACTTGTCGGCCTGTGCGTCGCAGCCGGGTTCTATGCATACGAAAAGACGGTCACGCCGCGACCTACGATGGTTTCCCACCGGCAGTCTCAGCCAAGCTTACCCCAAACCACAGCGCCAGCCCCAAGCCAAAAGAAAACCGTTCCAGCTTCCGCCCAGGCCTCGCAGCCAGCCAACAACACGGCTGCCGTCCCCGCAGCGACGCCTACTGGTGTCGCCACGAACGCTTCCCTCCCCGCGCCCACCCCGGCCAAGACCTGGACCGAGCCCCGTACCGGCATGACGTTCGTCTGGATTCCGGGAGAGTGTTACCCCATGGGCAATCCCCTCAGCCAGGAACAGTGGCGGGGCGACGAAGGACCAGTCCACACTGTCTGTGTGGACGGATTTTGGCTGGGAAAAACCGAGGTGACCAGGGGGCAATTCGCCAAGTTTGTGGGCGCGACGGGCTACAAAACCGACGCCGAAAAGCAGGGATGGAGTCTGACCTATAACGGAAAATGGAAAAAGATCAGGCAGGTTTCCTGGAAAGATCCCGGCTTTCCCCAAACGGAGGAGCATCCGGTGGTCCATGTTTCCAAAGTCGACGCCAAGGCCATGATGCGCTGGCTGTCCGCCTCGGGGGCAGGGACGTTTCTTTTGCCCACAGAAGCCCAGTGGGAATACGCTTGCCGGGCTCGTAACTACATATTTACTCCCTGGGGAGATACGGCCAAGGCGGCCTGCGGCTACGCCAACATTTACGACCAAGCAGGCCATGCGGAAATCCTTTACGCCTGGGAGCCATTTCCCTGCAACGACCGGGCCGCAAGGACCGCTCCCGTGGCCCGGTACGCGGCGAACCCCTTCGGTCTCGACGACATGCTCGGTAATGTGTTCGAATGGACCGACGACCGTCATGGCTGGTACGATCCCAGCAAGCAAAACAACCCGCAGGCAACTGCCGGCGACGGGTATGTCATCCGGGGCGGAGCCTGGAACAGCGGCCAGGATGCGAGTTGCGTACGGCGGGAAAATCTGGGTATGGAAATCATCCGGGCGGACAATCTTGGTTTCCGCCTCGTCCGAAAAGCGCCTTGACCGATTCGCTCCGGCCGCAATCAATGACGCCCCTGTGCGGCGCCCCCCACTTTTTCGATTATGACACCACCTCGCACCCTCTCTGCCAGCGTCCACCAGACCGTGACCATGCCGCGCTTCCTGCTTCTCACCATACTGTTATATTTGCTTATCGCCGCCCTGCCCGCCACGGCGCTGGTGGCTCTTTCCCCCCAGGCCCGGCGCGACCTGTCTGTTCTCGAAACGGCCTACCCCGGCGTCATGACCGCCATCGAGGTTTCGCCGGACGGCCGCATCACGGTCGTGTTGCGCGACGGCGCGCGTATTGCCTACGACGACGGCCGCGCGCGCACGCCCCAGCAGGCGGTGCTCGATCCCGACCTCAAGACCATGCTGGCCCAGCCCTATCCCCTCGGCCCGGTGACGGCCGAGCCGCCGCTGTGGTTTTCTCCGGGCCGTAGCCGGGTCCAAGCGCTTTTCCTGGCCCTGTACGGCCACGACCGGGCAGAGGTCCGGGCCAACTGCCGGCCGGTCGTCTTTTTCAACCAGCGCCTGGATTTCAATACCCGCTTCGGCGCGGCCGACGCCTTCAAACGTGTCTCCGACCGGCTAACGCGCCTTGCCGCCGCCGATCCCGGCATCAAGCGCTTTCTGCTGCCGGCCTCGGGCGGCATGGTCTGGCGGATGATCGCCGGCACGGACCGGCTTTCGGTCCACTCCTTCGCCGCCGCGGTGGACGTCAGCCCGCGCGGCAACCCGTACTGGCGCAACCTGCCGCGCGGCAAGAACATGCTGGCCGTACGCCAACGCTTCCCCGAGCAGGTGGTCGCGGCCTTCGAGGCCGAGGGATTCATCTGGGGCGGCAAATGGGCCGAGTTCGACCTCATGCATTTCGAATACCGGCCTGAGCTGCTTCTCCTGGCCCGGCTGGCCCGGGGCGAAGCCGTGCCGCTTCGCCCCATCGACTCCCTGCTGCGCCCTTCCCGGTAGGTTGCCGCACGCACGGAGTCGCCCATCCCAGTAAGACGTGCTGCATACGATTTCTTTATTCATATCCTTTACTTCCCCGGCCTCATCACCCCGGTAACACCCTTGAATCACGTGAAAAATTTGCCAAACCCCATTGACGTTCAAACAAACTCGTGATTAACTGCAAAAGGGAAATCGAACCCGGCGACGCAGGAACGCGACGCGTCCGTCACATAGAGGCGGCGGCGGCCGGTTCGCCTGCGACGGCCGCGTGCCGAACGGGTCAACGGATGCTACGTGGCCTGGGGATCATGGGACGCCCCGGACCATGCCTCTCGTAAAACAAAGGAGGACGTTTATGAACTTTTCCGTGGGTCTTGGCAGGGATGATGCGGAAAAACGGCTTGTGCAAAACGGCGTCTCCCGCCGCGACTTCATGAAATTTTGCGCCACCGTGGCCGCGGCCATGGGCATGGGCCCCGCGTTCGCGCCCAAGGTCGCCGAAGCATTGACGGCCAAACACCGTCCGTCGGTGGTCTGGCTGCACAACGCCGAGTGCACCGGCTGCACCGAAGCGGCGATCCGGACGATCAAACCTTATATAGACGCGCTCATTCTCGACACCATCTCCCTGGATTACCAGGAGACCATCATGGCCGCGGCCGGCGAAGCCGCCGAGGCGGCCCTGCACCAGGCCCTCGAAGGCAAGGACGGCTACTACCTCGTGGTCGAGGGCGGCCTGCCCACCATCGACGGCGGCCAGTGGGGCATGGTTGCCGGCCATCCCATGATCGAGACCACCAAGAAGGCCGCGGCCAAGGCCAAGGGCATCATCTGCATCGGCACCTGCTCCGCCTACGGCGGCGTCCAGAAGGCCAAACCCAATCCCAGCCAGGCCAAGGGCGTGTCCGAAGCCCTCGGCGTCAAGACCATCAACATCCCCGGCTGCCCGCCCAACCCCATCAACTTCGTGGGCGCCGTGGTCCATGTCCTGACCAAGGGCATCCCGGATCTCGACGAGAACGGCCGTCCGAAGCTCTTCTACGGCGAGCTGGTCCACGACAACTGTCCGCGCCTGCCCCACTTCGAGGCCTCCGAATTCGCGCCCTCCTTCGATTCCGAAGAGGCCAAGAAAGGCTTCTGCCTCTACGAACTCGGCTGCAAGGGCCCCGTTACCTACAACAACTGCCCCAAGGTGCTGTTCAACCAGGTCAACTGGCCCGTCCAGGCCGGCCACCCCTGCCTCGGCTGCAGCGAGCCGGACTTCTGGGACACCATGACGCCGTTCTACGAGCAGGGCTAACCCCCTCCTTTGTAGCGGCCAGTACCCGGACACCTTCAACAGCACCGAACGTCTCGTGACGGAGGAAGCATATGGCTGAGAGCAAACCCACGCCACAATCCACCTTCACCGGCCCCATCGTGGTCGACCCCATTACCCGGATCGAAGGTCACTTGCGGATCATGGTCGAGGTGGAAAACGGTAAGGTCAAGGACGCCTGGAGCTCCTCGCAGCTCTTCCGCGGCCTGGAAATCATCCTCAAAGGCCGCGATCCCCGCGACGCCCAGCACTTCACCCAGCGCGCCTGCGGCGTGTGCACGTACGTCCACGCCCTGGCCTCCAGCCGCTGCGTCGATGACGCCGTCAAGGTCAGCATCCCGGCCAACGCCCGCATGATGCGCAACCTGGTCATGGCCTCCCAGTATCTCCATGACCACCTCGTCCACTTCTATCACCTGCACGCCCTCGACTGGGTCGACGTGACCGCCGCCCTCAAGGCCGATCCCAACAAGGCCGCCAAACTGGCAGCCTCCATCGCCCCGGCTCGGCCCGGCAACTCGGCCAAGGCCCTCAAGGCCGTCCAGGACAAGCTGAAAGCCTTCGTCGAGTCCGGACAGCTCGGCATCTTCACCAACGCCTACTTCCTCGGCGGCCACAAAGCCTACTACCTGCCGCCCGAGGTCGACCTCATCGCCACCGCCCACTACCTGGAAGCCCTGCACATGCAGGTCAAGGCGGCCAGCGCCATGGCCATCCTCGGCGGCAAGAACCCCCACACCCAGTTCACCGTCGTGGGCGGCTGCTCCAACTACCAGGGCCTGACCAAGGACCCGCTGGCCAACTACCTGGCCCTGAGCAAGGAAGTCTGCCAGTTCGTCAACGAGTGCTACATCCCTGACCTGCTGGCCGTGGCCGGCTTCTACAAGGACTGGGGCGGCATCGGCGGCACCAGCAACTACCTGGCCTTCGGCGAGTTCGCCACCGACGACAGCTCCCCCGAGAAACACCTGGCCACCTCGCAGTTTCCGTCCGGCGTCATCACCGGCCGCGACCTCGGCAAGGTGGATAACGTGGACCTCGGCGCCATCTACGAAGACGTCAAGTACTCCTGGTACGCCCCCGGCGGCGACGGCAAGCACCCCTACGACGGCGTCACCGATCCCAAGTACACCAAGCTCGACGACAAGGACCACTACTCCTGGATGAAGGCCCCCCGCTACAAGGGCAAGGCCATGGAAGTCGGTCCCCTGGCCCGCACCTTCATCGCCTACGCCAAGGGGCAGCCCGACTTCAAAAAGGTCGTGGACATGGTCCTCGGCAAACTCTCCGTCCCGGCCACGGCCCTGCATTCGACCCTCGGACGCACCGCCGCCCGCGGCATCGAGACCGCCATCGTCTGCGCCAACATGGAGAAGTGGATCAAGGAAATGGCCGACAGCGGCGCCAAGGACAACACCCTGTGCGCCAAGTGGGAGATGCCCGAGGAGTCCAAGGGCGTCGGCCTGGCCGATGCTCCCCGCGGCGCCCTGTCCCACTGGATCCGCATCAAGGGCAAGAAGATCGACAACTTCCAGCTGGTTGTCCCCTCGACCTGGAACCTCGGTCCCCGGGGCGCCCAGGGCGACAAGAGCCCGGTGGAAGAGGCCCTTATCGGCACGCCCATCGCCGATCCCAAACGCCCGGTCGAAATCCTGCGCACGGTCCACGCCTTCGACCCCTGCATCGCCTGCGGCGTGCACGTCATCGAGCCCGAGACCAACGAGATCCTCAAGTTCAAGGTTTGCTAAGAGCGGCAACGCCGCTTATACGAAGGACCCGGCTTCGGCCGGGTTCTTCGTTTCTCAAGGAGGTCGCATGTCCGATACCCCGCGCAAAATCCTCATCCTCGGCGTCGGCAACATCCTCTACACCGACGAGGGCGTCGGCGTGCGGGCCGTGGAGCGCCTTCTCGAAACCCACGATTTTTCCGACAACGTCACCCTCATGGACGGCGGCAACCTGGGCATGAAGCTCATGGCCCCGCTCATGGAATGCGACTACTGCATCGTGCTCGACGCCGTGCTCGGCGGCGACGCCCCCGGCACCATCTACCGTCTCACCGGCGAGGACCTGCGCAAATCCCTGGCCTTCAAGGACTCCATGCACCAGTCCGACCTCGTCGACACGCTGATCTATTGCGAACTGGCCGGACACCGCCCGGACACCGTGGTCATCGGCATGGAGCCCCTCGATTTTCAGAACATGAGCATCGAACTCTCGCCCGCCATCGCCGAACGCGTTCCGGCCATGATCGACATCGCCCTGGCCGAACTCGCCGCCGCCGGCGGCGTCGCCACGCCCAAAGGACAAAGTTAGGAAGAAAGGAGGTGCGAGAGGGGAAACCCTTTAAAAA
>NZ_AECZ01000049.1 GCF_000179555.1 Solidesulfovibrio fructosivorans JJ] | reverse complement strand
TTTTCAAAAAGGGGCCTCCCTCCCCCGCTTCTCTCCGCTGCCGCCTTAGGCTTCCTCTTTCCCGTGCCTGCCGCCGGCGAGCCAGCTCTGGAGCTGGTCCATGTAGGTATAAAAAACCGGCGTCAGGTACAGGGTGACGACCTGGGAGATGATCAGGCCGCCGGCCACCACCAGGCCCAGGGGCTGGCGCGCGTCGCCGCCCGCGCCGATGCCGAGCGCAATGGGCATGATGCCGGCGATGGCGGCCACGGTGGTCATCATGATCGGCCGGAACCGCACGATGCAGCCCTCGAACACGGCGTCGAAAGGCGTCTTGCCCTCTCTTTCGGCTTCGATGGCGAAGTCGATGACCATGATCGAGTTCTTCTTCACGATGCCGATCAGCATGATGATGCCGATGAAGCCGTACAGGTCGAGCTGGCGGCCGAAGACCATGAGCGTGACCAGACCGCCAAGGGCCGCCGAAGGCAGGCCGGACAGGATGGTGATGGGGTGGATGAAGCTTTCGTAAAGGATGCCGAGAATGAGGTAGATGACCACGATGGCCAAAAACAGCAGGAACGGGACGCTGGCCAGGGATTCGTTGAAGGCCGTGGCCTGGCCTTCGAAGATGTAGCTGATGTTGCTCGGCAGCTCCTTTTTGGCCAAGCCCTGGATGGCGGTGACGGCCTCGCCCAGGGAATACTTGCCGGCGGTGTTAAACGAGATGGTCACCGAAGTGAGCTGGCCGGTGTGGTTGACCACGAGCGGTCCCACGCCCTCGTGCATTTTGACCAGGCCGTTTAACGGCACCATGATGGGATTGCCGTTGCCGTCCACGTTGCTGGATTTGACGTAGAGCTTGTTGAGCAGGTCCGGCCGGCGCTGGTACTCGGGCTGCACTTCCACGATGACCTTGTAGGTGTCCGTGGAGCCGTAGAGGTTGGTCACCTGGCGGGCGGCGTAGGCGGTCATGAGCGCCGTTTCGATGGAGGCGGTGGAGATGCCGAGGGCCTGGGCCTTGTCCCGGTCGATGTCGATGAAGACCTGGGGCCCGTCGTTTTGCATGTCCGTATTGACGTCGGCGATCTCGGGCAGCTTGCGCATCGTCCCGGCCATCTTGCGGGCCACGGGATAGAGCTCGTCCGGATCGGGGGACAGCAGTGTGAACTGGTAGAGGGCCTTGGTCTGCTTGCCGCCGATCTGGATGGAAGGCGGATTGTACATGAAGACGAAAAGGTCCGGAACCTTCGCCACCTTGGGCCGCAGGGAGTCGATGATCTCCTGGGCGCTGCGTTTGCGCTTGTCCATGGGCGTAAGCAGCGGAAACATGGCGGCGTTGTTCATGGAGGTGTTGGGGCCGCCCACGCCGACCACGCCGATGAACTTGAACACGTCCGGGTCGGACATGAAGACGCGGCCGACCTTGAGCACCCGCTCCTTCATGGTTTCGAAGGAGGCGCTCTGCTCGGCCATGCCGAAGGCGTAGAAGATGCCCGAGTCCGTGGCCGGAATGAATCCCGTGGGAATGACGGTGAAAAGCCACAGCGTGAGGACGAGCAGCCCCATGGACAAAAGCATGACGAAAAAGCGCCAGCGCAGGGCGAAATGCAGGGATTTCTCGTAGCCCCGCTCGACCCATTTGAAAAGCCGCCCGGATTCGGAAATCTTGCCCGACAGGAACCGGCTGCACAGCATGGGGGTCAGGGACAAGGTGACGAAGCCGGAGACGAGAATGCACAGCGTGATGGTCACGGCCATCTCGTTGAGCACCCGGCCCAGGATGCCGGCCATGAACATGATGGGGATAAAGACCGCCACCAGGGACAAGGTCATGGACACGATGGTGAAGCCGATCTGGCGCGCCCCGTCCAGGGACGCCTGCATGATCTTTTTGCCCATCTCGGTGTGGCGCACCACGTTTTCGATCATGACGATGGCGTCATCCACCACGAAGCCGACGGCCAAAATGATGGCCATGGCCGAGAGGTTGTCGATGGAGAAGTTGAAGGCCACCATGAGCGAGAGTGTGCCGATAAGGGCCGTGGGCAGGGCCAGGCCGGCGATGATGGTGGCGGGAAGGTTGTTGAGAAAGAGGTAGACGACGATGACGACGAGGATGATGGAAATGAGCAGCGTGAATTCGACGTCGTCGATGGCGGCCTTGATGGAGGTCGAGCGGTCGTAGAGGAATTCCAGCTTGACCGAGGGCGGCAGCGTGGCCTCGATGCCCGGCATCATGGCCCGGATGGCGTCCACGAGCTGGATGGTGTTGGTGCCGGCCGCGCGCTTGACCGCGATGACGATGCCCTGCTGCTGGTCGAAAAAGGCCGCCATCTTGTCGTTTATCGTGGAATTGATGGCCCGGCCCACGTCCTGGAGGCGCACGGGGCTGCCGTTCCTGTAGGCGATGATCTGGCGGTTGTAGGCCGTGGCGCTGGTGAGCTGGCCCTGGGCCTTGATGGTGAAAAGCTTGTCGATGCCGTAGAGGGAGCCTGTCGGCTGGAGCACGGTCTCGTTGTTGAAGGCGTTGGCCACTTCGTCCACGCCGATGCCGAGCGCCGCCAGCTTGTCCGGATTGACCTGCACGCGTGGGGAATAGGTCTGGTCGCCGTAGACGGCCACCTGGGCCACGCCGTTGATCATGGAAATGCGCTGGGCGATGTAGACCTTGGCGTAGTTGGTCACGCGGTACAGCGGCATGGTGTCGCTCGAAACGCGGATGTAAATGATGGGCATGTCGGCCGGGTTGACCTTCTGGAAGGTCGGGGGGCTCGGCATGTTGTTGGGCAGGCTGCCCTGAGCGGCGTTGATGTAGGTCAAAACGTCGGTGCCGGCGCCGTCGATATTGCGCGACAGGTCGAACTGGAGCGTGATGGTGGTGGTGCCGAGCGAATTACTCGAGCTCATGGACTGCAAGCCCGAGATGGAGGTGAACTGCCGCTCCAGGGGGGTGGCCACGGCCGAGGCCATGGTCTGGGGATCGGCGCCGGGAAGGCTCGCCGTCACCTGGATGGTGGGGAAGTCGATGCTCGGCATCTCGCTGATCGGCAGCGAGAAGTAGGACACCACGCCGAAAAAGATCAGCGCGGCCATCACCAGGGTGGTCGCGACCGGCCGCTTGATGAAAAGGTCGGTCATTTTAGTTCCCCTGGCCTTCCTTGGACGCGCCGGTCTTTTTATCCCTGTTCGCAACGGCGGCGGGGGTGACCGGGCCCTCCTTGTAGGTCTGCGCGCTGACGATCTTGACCGGAACGCCGGGGAAAAGCTTGATCTGGCCCGACGTGATGACCTTGTCGCCCACGGACACGCCCTTTTCGATCACCGTATCCGGGCCGATCTTGCGGCCGACGGTGATGGGGCGCATCTCCACCGTGTTGTCGGGCTTGGCGATGAAGACCGACGAGCCGTCCTGGGTTTCGACCAGGGCGCTCGAGGGCAGCAGGATGGTATCGGCCGTATCGGCCAGGACGACCGAGGCGTTGACGAACTGCCCCGGCCACAACAGTCTGTCCGTGTTGGGAAACTCTCCCTGCAAGGTGATGGTGCCGGAATTCACGTCCACGGTGTTGTTGATGACCGTGAGCTTGCCCTTGGCCACCAGCTCCGGATGGGTGGGAGGACTCGCCTCCACGACCAGCGAGCCTTTGGCCGCATACTTGCGGATGTCGGGCAGGTATTTTTCGGCCACGGAGAATTGGACGTTTATCGGCTCGATCTGGTTGATGGTGACGATGATGTAGTCCTCGGACTTGATCAGGTTGCCGGTCTTGTACTGCTGCAGGCCGGCCACGCCCGTGCAAGGGGCGTTGATATAGCAGTAGCCGAGGTTGACCTTGGCGTTTTGCACGGACGCCTCGTCCACACGGACCTGCTCCAGGTCCTGCTGGTAGGCGGTGCGCTTCTGTTCGTAATCGTCCTGGCTGATGACGGCCTGGGCCACGAGATCCTTGTAGCGCAGCCAGTCCCGCCTGGCCTGGGCGGCGGTGGCCCGGTCGCGGGCCAGGGTGCTCACGGCCTCGTCGAGCTGGGCCTTGTAGGGGGCGGGGTCGATCAAAATCAGGGGCTGGCCTTCCTTGACCAGATCCCCTTCGGAAAAATACGTTTCCTTGAGCACGCCCGAAACCTGGCTGCGGACATTGACGGTGCGCAGGGCGTAGACATGGCCGATGCCGTCCACGGCCAGCGGCGCGGTGGTGGCCTTGGCTTCGACCACCGTGACCTCGACCGGGGTCGGGGCTTCGGCCTGGGGCTTTTTCCGGTCGCAGCCCGACAGCACGGCGGCGACAGTCAGCGCCAATACGATGAGAAAAAAATACGCGGGCGTCCGCCGGAAAGCGATGCGCGGGGATGCGACAGGCATGAATGCGATCTCCTCTCTTTAATACGCACCCATGCCTGCGAAAACGGCTAGGCGCTACGACTCTGTCTTTAGCCGGAAAGTAGTGTTTTTTCCAACATTAAAGCCATAAAGTCAAGGCGTGAACAGGTTCCGTCGCCGTATTGCCGCATTGAAATCGTCCTAATGCACCGCGCCCTTGCCCAGGTAAGAGCCGAAAACCTTCATCCGATACTCACGGTCTTCCATCCGGCGCAGCATGGCCACATTGACGGTCTTGCGCAAAGGGGATTGCCGGGGAAAGGCGAATCCGTAGAGCTGGGGATCGAAAAAGCCCGGCAATATCTTGATCCTTCCGGGAAAATCCTTGAGCGCGTAATAATGGAGCATGGGCTCGTCGAAAACGAACGCGTCGATGGAACCGGCCGCGAGCGCCTTGAGCCCCAGCGTGGCCGTCTCGTAAGGCACCACGCCGATGTGGGCGGCCGTAAGCTCGGTCTGGCCCGAGGAGTCGCGCATGACGCCGGTGCGGACCTTGTGCAGGTCGTCCTGGTCGTGCACCTGGCCGATATTCATGGAGGCCACGGTCAGCGAGGTGGTGATGCCGGCGGTAAACGAGGCGAGCAAGGCGACCGAGGCGAACATCCAGATCAGGGCCACGGCGCGGCCGAACAGCGTTTTCGGCGTGGAGTCGCCATAACCCACCGAGGTCATGGTGACGGCCGACCACCACAACCCGTCGCCTATGCCCCGCTTGCCCGGCCGGAAATTCCCGGGATTGCGCTTGCGCTCAATGGCCCAGACGAGGGTGCCCACGGCCAGCAGCAAAGCCAGGAGTGAAAGGATATAGAAAAGCACATGCGACGAAAACAAGGTGCGCAGCATATGGCGGACGATCCCGACGCGCTCCTTGGCCGGCACGGCAATGCCGAGGCCGGTGTAGTAAAACGGCTGGGAGAAATCCATGACCGCTTCGCGATCGGGCGTGATGGACAGCGCCGAGACCCCGACGTCCACCGTGCCTTTCTCCAAGCCCGCAAGCAGCCCCTCCAAATCGTACTCGCGCTCCTTCCATTCGAGGCCCAGGTCCCGGGCCACGTCGCGCCACAGGTCCATGGCGATGCCGACAAAATGGCCATGCTCGTCCTTTATGACGAAAGGCGGCGCCTCGACCACGCCGATGGTGACCACCTTGGGCGGCGGGACGGCCGGGCCCTTGCGAGCCCAGGCGGACGGCCACGGCACGCCGCACAGGCAAACCAAAACCAACAGAGCCGTCAACAACGGGCGGCGCGACATCACTCCTCCCCGGACCGGGCCGCGGCGGGCGCCGGCCAGCGTCTCCTGGCATGCACCCGGCGCAACACGCGCGAACGTTTGAGGGTTCCCGAGCGCTTGCGCCGCAACTCCTCGCGCATGGCCTCGAGCTGCATGGCCTCCGTTCCCTTGGGCTTGTACTTCACCTTCACGCCCTGGAAGGCCAACATGATCTTGTTGTCCTGGAACTCCTGGTCGATGGTCGTGGTCAGTTCCGACTGCACCTGGAATTTCTTCATGAAGTTGTCGATCCAGACATACAGCTCGAACTGGAGGCCGAAACGGGCGAAGGCGACCATCGCCACCTCCGGCGACGGCTTCTTCAATACGTCGGGATGGTTCTTCGCCGCGGTGAGCAGAATTTTGCGCACCTTCTTGAGTTTGGTGCCGGGCGCGACCGTCACCGGAATCGTCAGGCGCATGGAAGCGTCCTGATAGGTCATATTGACGATCTCGCCGCGCAAAAAGCTCGAATTGGGGATGATGACCGTGGTGTTGTCCAGGGTGCGCATGATGGTGTTGCGCACCGACAAATCCACCACTTCGCCGAAATTTTTCCCTTGCTGGATGATGTCCCCTTTCTTGACCGCCCCGCCGAACATGATGATCAGGCCGCTGACGAAGTTGTTGACGATGTCCTTGAGGCCGAAGCCGATGCCCACCGACAGGCCGCTGGCGATCCAGGTCAGCGCCCCGAGCGGCACGGCGAAAAGATGCAGGGCGAACAGCACGAAAAGCGTCCAGGTCAGATAGGAAAAGACCGCGCCCACGGTGTGGGCCAGGGCCGGTTCCACGGTCCGGCCGCGAAGCCGCACGAGGGCGAGCAACTGGGCAAACCAGGCCTGCATCAGGCGCAACAGGAAAAACACCACGAACAGCGTGGGCAACGCGTCCAGGGAAAAGGTCGCCTTGCCGATGGAAAGGCGCAGGCCAAAAACGCGGTCCATAAGCCCCGGACCGCCCATGAAGACCAGCACCCAGACCACATACAGCGTGGCCATCAGCGTCACGGCCAGCGGCGAGGCCAGACCGGCCAGGGAATGCTTGCGCCCGGCGGCCAGCCCGTCCAGGCGGCGTTGGATGGCCGCCGTGAGCCCAAGGGCCAAAAGCAGCATGAAAAGCGCCTCGGTCAAGGCGGTCGCCTGGGGGCCGAAGCCGAAAATCCCGGCGACCGCCGTGGCGGCAAGGAACCCGACGATCGAGGGTCCGGCGGTCCCGGCGCGGCGCAGCCGCATGACGGCGGTTGCGGCCACCGCCGGCCAGACGATGCCGATGGTGCTGGCCGGCATATTGAGGACGTCCATGCAGGCGGCGGCCGTGAAACAACCGAAAAGCACGGACAGTAACGGCCCATGCGGCATAAGCAGCACAAGCCCCCAGCAGGTCGCCAGCACCCAGGGCAGGGACGTGAACTGGTTGCCGGCGAAAAGGACCGTATGACGGGCCAGCCCCAGCCCCAGACCGACGGCGAGCCAGAAAAGCCCGGCCCGGGAAAACCCGCCGACAGCCGGCCAATGCCGCCGGGCCAGGGTGATCACCGCCCAAAAGGCCGCGAAGCCGAAAAGCCCGGTCAGGCAAAACCGGCCCCAATCGGTCCAGGCCAGGATGGGCCCCCAAAAACGCGGCGCGGTATCGACCCATTGGCGCAGATCGTCCATGGCGCCGCGCAGGTTGGCCAGGCGGAGCAGCGAACCGGAAGAAGCGAAATAGGTCTCGCCAAAGACGCGAACAAAGCGTTCGATCTCGTTTTTCCTGGCCTCGCGGACATCCTTTTTCAGGCTCGTCGCCTGGGCCAAGGCGGCGTCCACGTCCGCCTTGACCGTGTCCACCTGGTCCTTGAGTTCCCGGAAATCCCGCCCGGGACCGGCCAGTTCCTCGCTCACGAGATCGGTGTATTCCCGGCTGGCGTTCTGCTGCCGTATCTGGCGCAGGGTGGCGTATTCCTCCTTGGTGCGGGCCAGCCTGTCGTGCATATCCTCCAGGGAGCCGCTGGCCACATCCACGGCATTGTCGATTTCGCGCAGCTGCATCATGAGCGTGCGGCTGGCCCAGGGCGTGTCCCCGGCCACCCCGCGCAGCAGCAGCACCTGGTCGAGCCGGCTGCTTTCCTGCCCCAGGGTCTGGGCCAGAGCCGCCTTGGCCGCCGGCAATTCCGCCTGGATCTGCGCAAGTTCCCGGCTTTTCAGGGCGAGACTTTGGCGCACCCCTTCCGTGATGGACCGCCAAAGCGCCGTATCCCCTTGGCCGGCCAAAGCGGGGCCCGGCCCCCACGACAGGGCCAGGCCGCACAGGCAGCAGACCGTCAGGCACAACAAGCGCAAGGCGTTCATAAGGGCTCCTGGGACCGACCATTTGCAGGCATACCAAGGCAGTAGCCCGCAACAGCCCTTTGGGGCAAGTCCCTTTCGACCTGAGGCGGGGTTGCGCCTTCCAAGCCCGGCCGGTATGAAGCGGTCGACCCACGTGAGGGAGCAAGCATGAAGAAACTCGTTTTTGTCTTTTTTTTGATTCTGGCTCTGGCCGCCGGCGCGGCCTGGTATTTTTTCCTGACCGACACCGTCAAGCCCGAAATCGCGCTATCCCCGGACAGCGCGGTGGCCGCGCCCAAACGGGAATTCACCCTGACGCTCAAGGACGCCGGGGCGGGACTCAAAAACGCCAAGGTCGTCGTGACCCAGGGCGACAAACAGATCACCCTGCTCGACAAAGCCTACACCATGCCCGTCAAAGCGGCGGAGGAAAAATTCACCCTGGAGCCGGCCGGCCTGCATGACGGACCGTTTACCCTCTTGGCCACGGCCACCGACCGCTCCCTGGCCAACTTCGGCGCCGGCAATACGGTCAAGCTGACCAAGAATGCCACCCTGGACACCATTCCGCCGCGCATCGACGTGCTAAGCCTCGCCCACAACGTGCGCCAGGGCGGCGTGGGCGCGGTGTCCTTTCAGCTGAGCGAAGAGCCCGAAAGCGCCGGTGTGGTGGTCGGCGACGACTTCTTCCCGGCCTTCAAACAGGAAAACGGAAAATATTTCGGGCTGTTCGTCTTTCCCTACAACATGGACCCCAAGGACTTCGTGCCCAGGGTCAAAGCCGTGGACAAGGCCGGCAACACCGCCTACGCCACGTTCCGCTACCAGGCCATTCCCCGCAAATTCCGCCAGGACAGAATCAATATCTCTGACAACTTTCTCGATTCCAAGATGCCCCAGTATTACAATATCATCACCGACACCCGCGACAATCTCGAGATCTACCTGCGGGTCAACAAGGAACTGCGCAAGAAAAACCGGGCCAAGCTGCACGACCTGGCCATGGCAACGGCCCCGACCATGCTCTGGGATAAAAAGGCCTTCCTGCGCCTGCCCAATGCCGCGCCCAAAGCCGGTTTCGGCGACCACCGGACCTACTATTACAACGGCAAGGAAATCGATCAGGAAACCCACCTGGGCGTGGACCTGGCCTCCCTGGAAGCCGCGCCGGTGCCGGCGGCCAACAGCGGCAAGGTCGTCTTCACCGGCTTCTTCGGCATCTACGGCAACGCCGTCATCATCGACCACGGCCTGGGACTCCAGACCCTTTACGCCCACCTGCGGGAAATCGACGTCAAGGACGGGCAGGAAGTCAAAAAGGGCCAGATCATCGCCAAAACCGGGGCCACGGGCCTCGCCGGCGGCGACCACCTGCACTTCGGCGTGCTGGTCTTCGGACACCCCACCTCCCCTGTCGAATGGTGGGACCAGCACTGGATCGACGATAACATTCTCAACAAGATGTAATGATCAAGGAATACGAGAACAGTGCGAGAGGGGAAACCCTTTAAAAAGGGTTCTCCCCTCTTGCGCTCTCCCCTTCCTAAATCTTTTACCTTGTAGGGATCATCGTCAAAGAGGCCGTCCGGTGAAAACCGGACGGCCTCTTTCATGATGGTCGCCGAAAAGAAGCATATCTGCTTCTCTCAGCCATTCGGGGAATTTTAAATAAAACCCCGTTATAAGTTTTTGAAGGGGGTCCAGGGGGAAACTTTTTTCAAAAAGTTTCCCCCTGGCCGCCGGAGGCATCCCCCCTCTTCTCTTCCTACCCTATACCCTACTCTACCCTACCACTTCTTGGCGCGCTGGGCGGCCAGGGCCTCGGCCTGCTCCTTGTAGGAGTCGAAGCCGGCCTGACGCATGGCGTCGAAGACGGTGCCGGACCAATCCCAGGTGGCGTAGAGCACCGGCTTGTGGAACAGACGCCGGAAGCTCTCCAGTTCCTGGTGGTAGAAATGGGCCTTGGCGCTTTCCAGATTCTCGCGCAGCTGTTCGGCGAGCCGGGTCATTTCGCCGTCGTACCAGTCCTTGATGTCCGCGGCGGTATCGTACTTCTTGACGATGTGCTCGTATTTGTTCTCGATCAAAACGGCCTTGAGGCGTTCCAAGTGCTGGGCGGCCAGCCATTCGCCGAGGCGGCTGACCGGGATGTCCTCGGACTCCACGTGGGCCATGTCGAACTTGGTGCGGTAGTAGGTGTCGGGCACGACCGAGGCGCACACGATGCCGGCGATGGCGACGAGGCCGCGCAGGATGACGCTGTTGGACACGCCCTGGCCGCAAAAGCCCACCTTCTTGCCGTACTTCTGGCCGGCGAAGATGGTGACCAGAAGCGCCCAGACAACGGCCGGGTCCTCCTCGTCGTAGATGTGGCGCAGGGCCGGATTGTCGCGGTCGGTGCCGAGCACCATCTGGGTCATGTCATTGGAGCCGATGGAGAAGCCGTCGAACTCCTGGATGTACTGCTTGGCCAGGATGGCGTTGCTCGGGATCTCGGACATGATGAACATCTTGAGCCCGTCGTCGCCGGAGTGGAGATTGTGCACCCGCTCCAGGTAGCGCTTCATGGAGGTAGCCTCCTCCACGGTGCGCACGAAGGGCAGCATGATGTGCAGGTTCTTGCCGCCGAAGATGCCGCGGGCAAGCTTGAACGACTCGATCTCCCAGTCGTGGATGTTGCGCGACACGCCCCGGTAGCCGAGCATGGGGTTGTCCTCGACGGTCTCGAACAGATTGCCGCCGAGCAGGTTTCTGTACTCGTTGGATTTGAAGTCGGTGGTCCGGTAGAGGATGGGCTTGCCGTGGAAAGCCATGGCGAAAAGCCCCAAGCCTTGGGACAGGGTCTGGACGTAGAGTTCCTTGCCGCTGCGGAAACCCCGGGAGAAGAGCTGCTTGCGAATTTTGGCCAGAAGCCCATTGAGGTCGTCGATCTCGCCCTTGATGCCGACCTGGCGCGCCACTTCCTGGCGCATGGCCCTGATCTTGGCCAGGGTGTCCTTGATGATGGGCTCTTCGGCCACGGCGGCCACGCGATCTTCGATATGGGCCTTGATCTCGTAACGGCGTTTGACCGCGTCGGGATCCACAGCCTTTTCCTGGAGCTCGTCCCAGTAGCCGAGCACGATGGCCACGTGGGTGGCGAGGTCGGAGGAGGTCTTGAGCAGATCCAGGCGGCGGGTGACCTCTTCCAGGTGGTGGTCGAGCTTTTTCTCCAGTTCGCGGATGCGGCGGTGCACGGCCATGACCTCGTCCGTGCCCCGGGCGCCGGCATGGTCGGCCAGGGCGTCAAGCTCTGTCGCCAGGCCGGTGATGAGCCCGACGTAGCTGCGAAGCTTGATCTCGACATTGATGTAGCCAGCGGCCATCTGTTCGCGCACGATTTTGGTCAGCTTGGCGTCGAAGTCCTTGAGCTTGCTCTCGATCAATGCCGGCAGGGTGCCGTTGTCATAGGCTTCGAGGGCCTGGGGATGGACGCCGATGTTGCCGAGCATGAATTCGGCGCGCAGCAAGCCGACTTCGAAATCGGGCACGTTGCGCAGCCGCGACAGGAACAGCGCCTGTCCCACGTCGGCCAGAATCAGCCCGACCTTGGTCTTGGTGGTCGGCAGCTTGGCGATGTCCATCTCGCCGCCGACTTCCTCCAGGGGCAAAAGCCCCCGGTAGACGCAGCCGCGCGAGCCATCGACGGTGACGTACTGGCCGTCGAGGGAACGCAGGGTCTCGGCGCGCTGGATGCCGATGACAGCCGGAATGCCCAGTTCGCGGGAGGTGATGGCGGCGTGGCTGGTGTCGCCGCCGGCGTCGGCCAGGATGGCCGAGGCCACGCGCATGCCCGGCACCATGTCCGGGTCGGTGCGTTCGGCGGCCAGGATGTCGCCCTTCTGGATCTTGTTGAGTTCCAGGGCGGAACGCAGGAAGCGGACCATGCCCTGCCCGGCCCCGCGTGAAGCGCCGTTGCCTTCGAGGATGACCTCGGCCGCGGCCAGGGCCTTTTTGTCCACTTCCATGCGGCGCATGAAGATGGTGTGGGGATGGCGCTCGAGTTCCTCGTTCCACCGCGTCTCGGGCCGGGCCTGGACGAACCACAGGCGGTCGGACTGGTCGATGCAAAACTCGGTGTCCATGATGCAGCCGCCGTAGGCGACGCTGATGGCGCGCACGCCCCGGGCCACTTCCTCGGCCTGGGCCAGGGACAGCGCCCAACGGTAGGCCTCCTCGTCGGAGACTTTGACCAGCTTGGTGCCGCCGGCCTCGTCGTAGACGATCTTCTTGTCCTTGTAGCCCATGTTGCGGATGACGACCTCCGAGCCGTCGTCACGCTGGAAAACGTAGAGCTTGTCCGGGGTGACCATGCCGCCGACAACGGCCTCGCCGAGGCCATAGCTGGCGTCGATGGAGACGAGGTCGTTTCTGGAGGTGCCCCGGCAGCCGGTGGCCGTGTCTGCGGCAAAGGCCGTGCCGGAGATCACGGGGTTGATCATGCGCATGATGCACACGGAAAGGGAGGTGTTCTCGATGGCCCATTCCTGCTTGGCCGTCTCGGCGATGGAGTTGTCGCCGGTGCGTTCGGCCAGGGCCACGGCGTCGAGGATGGCCTCGCGGCGGTAGGTCATGGAGCGCAGATTATAGGCCGAGGCGCAGTCCCACTGATAGGCCGTGACCACGTGGGAAGCGCCGACGATGTTGAGATAGGTGTCCTGGAGGCCGGCGAAGGCCTTCTTGCGGCTGTCCTCGCCCGCGGCCGAGGAGCGCACCGCCACGGGCACGTCCTCGAGGCCGGCGTCGCGGCAGATGTCGTTGTAGGCGTTGGAGACGGCTTCCCGGACCTCGGCCGGCATATCCACGGAGAGGATGGCGACCTGGACGAGCACGGAGCGTTTGCGCAGTTGGTCGATGCCTTCGGGAGAGGTGGCGAAGCCCTCGACCACGTTGTTTATAAACGTGCGCAAAACGATGGAAGAACCCGTGGCGTCGGCGAGCTTGGCCCTGACCTCGTCAGCCAGATCGCGTACGAGGTTCTTCATATATTCCGGATCGCTGTTGACTTCCTCGTCGTTCCAATTGACGCGACGGTAGCCTTCATTGACCATCTCGCGGATGAGCGCCGCATTGACCCGCGTCTCGTCGAGCACGCGGTGGAAGGCCACGGAGGACACGGCCCGAAACTGGGGCGCGCGAATGCCTCCGATCTGGCTTATGAGCGCGGTATTGTAGTTCTTGCCGCCGACGAGAATCTCGGCATCCTCGCCCATGCCGACGATGTCGGCACCGGTGAGGATGATCTGCGTGGCGGTATCGATGGCCGCGCCTTCCTTTTTGGCGGACGTTGCGTCGTCCTGGCGCGGTTGGTCTTTGGCTTTGGTCTTGGCCATTCTCCCCTCCTTAATATCTTCCGGCTCGGCGAGCCGGTCCGAGCCGGCCGCCGTCAACATGTTCCTGGCAGCGATCACACAGCCTGGCCGCAATTGGGGCAGAACTTGAAGCGGTCGTCAGGCAGGGGCTGCCGGCAGGACGGGCAGTCCTTGGTGACGGGCCCCAGTTCCACCAGCAACTCGCCTTCCCTGACGGGAACCATCTTGCGGTCGTTGGCGTAATCAGCGCTTTTAAGCACCCGCTTGACCGTGGCGTCCAGAGGGGCGGCCACGGATTTTTCCTGCTTCATGACCGAGATATTGAAGAGCTCTTCCCCGGCCTTGACGTAGTCGTTAGGGCTGACCTGCATGACCCACAGGTCGCCGGAGACCGGCGCGCCCACATGGTAGGGATTGTTCGGGTCGGCCATCTCCACCTTGGGCGCGGCCCCGCCCTGGGGCGCGGCCACCGACACGCGGTGGCTCAGGATTTCCGAATCAAGGGAGTAGCGCACGGTGGCGGCGCCGGTTTCATCGGGACGCGAGATGTTGAGGATGGACATGTGGTGGGGCTTGCCCTGGGTGTCGCTAAATAAAAGCTCCTCGCCCTGCTCCAGCCCTTCGAACCAGACATCCAGGGGAAGCTTGTTCGGATCGCCGAATTTCTTGCGAAATTCGATCGTCTTGAGGGCATCGCCCGGGTGGTTCAGGTAGAGCACGAATTCCTCGTCCGTGGGTTCGCGGCCGATCTGACCGGTGAGCGCCGCCCGTTCCGCGTCCATGTCGACTTCGCCCAGGGCGTCCAGGGGCGACTCCTCGGTGCGCTCGGCGATGGCCTTCTTCCAATCCGCGCCGAAAGCGCTTTCGTAGACCCAGTCGGGCGGGAAGCCAAGAGGCATCTTGCCGAATTTGCCGAGCAGCAGGTTGCGGAAGGCGTCGTTGCAGTTGGCGTAGAGCAGCAGCCGGTCGTGCCGGGCGGCCTGGGTCAGGCATTCGTCCGGGGTTTCGGCCACGGACTCGAGCACCTCGAGCATGTCCTTGACCGCCCGTTCGCCGCCGGCCTTGTAGGCGCTGGTCACGGCCAGAAACGCCGTGTTCCAGGTGATCTGGGAACCGGGGGTGACGTCGTGGTAGCGCACGATCTTGCGCGTGCCGGCCAGGAACTTGAGCATATAGGGAAGCAGATGGATATAACCCTGCTTCATGGCCCCTTCCTGGGAGGAGGAGGTGGCGCCGCCGGGCATGGCGTGTTCGACCACGTCGTAGTCGATGCCCTGGAAGTACGGGGCGGTGTAGCGGTCGTAGTAGGGCATGATCTGCTTGAGGACGAAGTTGGCGGCCCGGATCATGTCCTTGTTGTCCCTGGTCAGGGACACGGGCACGCCGAGGTCCTCCTCGATGTAGGCCGCGGTGGAAAGCACCTCGCCCTGGCCGTACCAGCGCACGGAAGCGCCGATGGCCGTGTCCACGATGTGGCAACCGGCCTCGGCCGCCGCCCCGACCGCCGGCACGAAGAGGCCGTCGGTGTAGTGGCGGTGGTAGTCGAGGACCAAGTCGGGGTAGGCCTTGCGGATGGCCTTCACCATCTTCCGCACGAAACGCGGCGGGCACATGCCGGCCATGTCCTTGAGGCACAGGATGATGCTTTTCGCCGCCTTGGTCTTGGTCATGCCGCCGGCCTTGGCGATCTGGTCCAGGATGGCCTCGAGCACGCCCATGTAATGGTGCACGTCGAAGCCCTTGGCGAAGGAAAACGAGATGGCCGGCTCGAAGATGATGCCGGGACGCGACAGGGCCACCTCGGCAAATGGGTACATGTTATCGATATGGTTAAGAAAATCGAAGCAACGGATGATGTCGTAGTGTTCGCAGATCATCTCGCCCGTCAGCCGCATGAGGTTGCGCGGCTGGGGCTTGTAGCCGAGCACGTTGGTCGAGCGGATAAGCAGCTGCTTGAGGGTCTTGGGCGCGAACTGGTTCCACAGGGCCGCCTCGGTGAAGGGATAGGTCATGTTGGCCATCATGGCCACGTGGAAGTGCGCGCCGCCGCCGTTTTCCAGGGAGAGGAAACCGCAGTTGTCGAGATAGGGCCCGACCAGCTCGTCCTCGGCCAGGCGGAAGCGGTTGCCGCTGTTGGACTGGGTGATGTCGCGGGTGGTGGTGTCCACGAAGTGGACCTTGCCGGAATCGCGCACGTGGTCGAGGATGCCCTGGCGGTCGCCGCGCGGATAGGGGCTTTCGTGCTTGCGGAAATCGACTTCGGGCAGATGGGGCCTGAAGCGGCCCAGGCGGTAATCCTCGCGGCCCCGGTATTTGCCGAGCATGACGTGGGGGTTGTAGCCCCGGGCCGAGATATCGGCCACCAGCCAGGACAGGCGCAGGGATTCCGGCTCTTCGTCGCGGTAATTGAGCAGATAGGGATTGGCGGCGATGAACTTGGTGTCGAAGTCGCCCTTGACGAATTCCGTGTTGCTCAAAATCTGGCGGTGGAAGGGAATCGTGGTCTTGAGCCCGCCGATGATGTACTCGCGCAGCGCCCGCTCCATGACCGCCACCACCTTGGGCCAATTGCGGCCGTAGGCGATCAGGAGCGCGCCGGCCGAATCGTACTGGGTGGGGAACTCGTAGCCGGCGGACAGGCAGGAATCGAGGCGGATGCCCTGGCCGCCGGGAGACAGGTAACGGGCGATGAGCCCGGCGTTGGGCGTGAAGTTCTGTTTGGGATCCTCGCAGTTGATGCGCAGCTGCATGGCGTGCAGAAACGGCCGCGTATCGCCGCAATTGAAGCGCAGCTTGCCGCCGAAGGCGATATTGATCTGCTCTTCCACCAAATCGACGCCATAGCGACACTCGGTGATGCCATGCTCCACCTGCAACCGGGTGTTGACCTCGATGAGGTACGGTTCGCCGTCGGCATCGACCAGAAATTCCACCGTGGCCAGGGAATAATAACCGGTCTCGCGCACGAGGCGCTCGGCGTAGTCCTTGAGGCGCTGGCGCAGTTCGTCGGTCATGCCGCGCCAGGGCGAGGGCGTGATCTCGACGAGTTTCTGGTGGTTGCGCTGCACGGAGCAGTCGCGTTCGTCGAAGGCGAAGATGTTGCCGTGCTTGTCGGCCGCCACCTGGATTTCGATATGGCGCACGGACGTAAGCAGCTTTTCCACGAACAGGCGCGGGTTGCCGAACGAGGCCTGGGCCATGGCCGAGGCCTTGGAAAAGGCGGATTCGAGCTGGGCTTCGGAGTAAATTTCGTAGATGCCCCGGCCGCCGCCGCCGCCCTCGGCCTTGAGCATGATGGGAAAGCCGATCTTGGCCGCGATCTCGCGGGCCTCGGGGATGGAGACCGAACCCTCGGAGCCGGGCACGACCGGGACGCCGAGATCCATGGCGATCTTGCGCACCTCGACCTTGTTGCCGAGCTTCTTCATGGCCTCGGCCGAGGAGCCGATGAAGATGATGCCGGCCTCGGCGCATTTGCGCGGGAATTCCTCGTCTTCCGAAGCGAAGCCCCAGCCCGGGTGGATGGCTACCACGCCGTGGGCCTTGGCTTTCTTGATGATGGCGTCGATGTCGAGGTATGCCCGGGGATCGGCGCCCAGGGTGATGAGTTCGTGCGCGCCGGCGGTGGCCGGAGACGTCATGTCCACATCGGTGACGGTCAAAACCGGAATGGCGTGAAGCCGTTCGCGGATGGAACGCAGCACCCGCCGGGCGGAAATCCCCCGGTTGGCGACGAGAATCTTTTTTCCTTCCACTTCGGAAAGGACTTCAAGGAACGTCTTGGCGATCATGCTGTCCTCTCACCCCAGAGGGCGACCAGTCCTATTGTCACGAGTGACTATTCCGGCGGGGGCCGGCATCAAAGGAGGGATATGCTCCCGCTGTGAAGCGTCAAATCCTGCCCGGGGCACTGATCGCCGCGCCGCAACCGAAGCCCCCCGTCCTCGGTCAAACCCACGATCCGTGCCCGAAAACCGTCCGCATCGTTTTCGCGCACGTGCACTTCCCGTCCCATCCAGGCGAGCCGGCCCTCCAGGAAACGGGATAACTCTCGCGCGCCCGATACCGCAACGCACTGGAGGTAGCAGGTTTGCCCGGACTTCACAAGTTCGGCCCACAGCGTAACCGCGCCGGGGACCTCGCCAAAAGCGTCGAGCGCCGCCGCCGGAACGGCATGCTCCCGGCGTAACAGGGCCGCATCCGGAGCGATCGACAAATTGATCCCGATGCCGGCCACAACCGCCCCGCCCCGCTCTTCGAGCAATATGCCGCCCACTTTGGCGCCATCCACCAAAAGATCGTTGGGCCATTTGACCCTGGCCGCAAACCCTTTGGCATAGAGCCCATCGGCCAAACAGGCCCCGACGACCACCGGCGCGGCGCTCCCGAGCGCGCCCGCGTCGGCCGGCCAGGAAAGCGCGGCGTAGAGGTTTCCCGGCGGGGAAACCCAGTCCCGGCGCATCTGCCCCCGGCCGCTGGTCTGGGAAAGGGCCAGCACCGAGGAAAAGGGCGGCAAGAGCCCGGCCGCGGCGAAGGCCCGGGCCACATCCAGGCTCGAGGCGCAGCGCCCCACGCACAAAACGGCGTCGGCAACCTGGCCGGCGGCTCCTTCGGCCACAAGCCAACCGCCGGCGGCGGGGCCGTGTTCCGGGCCGAGGACGACCTCGCGCCACGGGGCCAGCCGCGCCGCATCGGCCGCCCACAACGGATGGGAACCGGCCAGAATTCCGGGGGAAAGCGGCGCGGCCAGATCCGCCGCGCCGTCGCGCCAAAGCCAGACGCCCCCGCCCGCGAAGGGGTTTTGCGACATGGAGACTTCGCCCCCTGGATTTTTCAGGATTTTTGGGCCAATGTCCGCCCCGGAGTCATGCATGAAACGGTATCTCGTTGGCGGCGCGGTCCGCGACATTCTGTTGGGACGCCCTGTGATGGACCAGGATTATCTCATCGTCGACGCCACGCCCGAGGCGTTTGTGCGAAGGTATCGAAGAGCCCGGCAAGTCGGCAAGACCTTTCCGGTTTTCATGCTCGGCAGCGCCCAGTACGCCTGGCCGCGCGGCGGGGATATCAACGAGGACCTGCTCGCCCGCGACCTGACCATAAACGCCATCGCCATGGGCGATTCGCGCCATATCGCCGGCCGGCTGCATTTCCATCCCCTGGCCCTGTCCGACCTGCGCGACCGGATTTTGCGTCCCTGCGGCGAGATGTCCATGTTCGACGATCCGCTACGCGTCTACCGGGCGGCCCGGTTCGCGGCATCGCTGCCCGATTTCACGGCCCACCCGGAGCTCATCGCCCAGATGCGGGCCGTAGCCGCCTGCGGGGCGCTTGATGACATTTTCGCCGAACGCGTGGCCCAGGAAGTGCGCAAGGCCCTGGATGCGGCCAAGCCCTCCCGCTTTTTCAATCTCCTGGCCGAAACCGGCTGCCTCCTGCCCTGGATGCCGGAACTCGAGGCCGCGCGAAACGTGCCGGCCGGACCGCCCGAGCACCACGAGGGCAGCGTGTTCGCCCACCTGTGCGACCTGGTCGACGTGCTCGCCGGCAAGCCCATCGCCGGCTGGATGGCCGTGTGCCACGACCTGGGCAAGACGCTCACGCCCGAAAGCGAGTGGCCGCGCCACCACGGCCATGACGACGTCGGAGCCGACGTGGCCGAGGAACTCGGCAAGCGCCTCAAGCTCCCCAACCGGGTGCGCGAGGCGGGGGTCGCGGCGGCGCGGCTCCACATGAAGGCGGCGCGCTACGGGGAACTTCGGGCCGCCACCCGGGTGGATATGCTCGCGTGGCTGCACAAGCACGAACTGGTGGAGCCGCTCTTCGAGCTCGTGACCGCCGACTGCGGCGCGGACGTCTGGCCGCTGGCCAAGCGGGACCTGCGGCTCATGCTGTCCGTGCACCTGCCCGGCAAACAGCGCATGCGCGGCCCGGTGTCCGGCGAAAAACTGCGCAAGCTGCGCTGCCAGAAGCTGGCCGAGTTGGACCGGCAACGCGAACAAGAGGCGTCGGAAGAAGAAATGCGAGAGGGGGACCCCTTTTAAAAAAGGGATCCCCCTCTCGCGCTCTCCCCTCCCGAAAACTTTCAAAGTGACAGTGGGGTTCTTCGCCATAAAAAACGCGAGGGCTGCGTGCAG
>NZ_AECZ01000048.1 GCF_000179555.1 Solidesulfovibrio fructosivorans JJ] | reverse complement strand
CCCCCCCTTTTCCCGGCTGGAACCGCTCGCGGCGACATGCCGCCGCGAGCGGTTCCAGCCGGGAAAAAGGGTTGCCGAGAGGTTCCATATGCATCACGCGAAGCCCGTTGAAAGTTTTTGAAGGGGGCCCCGGGGGAAACTTTTTTCAAAAAGTTTCCCCCGGGCCGCCGGAGGCTTCCCCATCAATGCGCCTACAACTCGTTGGGCAGGGCCTTGAGCTGGGCGTAACTGTACACCGGACCGTCCACGCACACGTAGCTCGAGCCGATATTGCAACGGCCGCAGATGCCGATGCCGCACTTCATCCGCTTTTCCAGCGTGGTGAAGATCTGCTCGTCGGCGAACTCGAGCTTTTTGAGCGCTTCCAGGGTGAACTTGATCATGATCGGCGGGCCGCAGGTGACGGCCACGCAGTTCTCGGGCTTGGGCGCGATTTCGAGCAGCACGTTGGGGATGAGCCCCACCTTGTGCTCCCAGCCGTCGGCCTCGCGGTCGATGGTGAGCGTGGTGTTGACGTCCTTGCGGCTGGTCCATTCCGGCAGCTCGGCGGAAAAGGCCATGTCCGCCGGGGAGCGCGCGCCGTAAAGCAGCGTGATGTTGCCGTAATCGGCCCGGTTGTCGAGCATGTAGAGGAACAGGGTACGCAGCGGGGCCATGCCGATGCCGCCGCCGACGAACACGATGTCCTTGCCCTTCATGTCCTCGTAGGGAAAGGGCTTGCCGAGCGGGGCGCGCACGCCCACCTTGTCGCCGGCGGTCAGGCCGTGCAGGCGGGTGGTCACCTCGCCGGCGCGCATGACCGAGAACTGGAGGTAGTCCATGCGGGTCGGGGGCGAATTGATGACGAAGGTGGATTCGCCGATGCCCGGGGCGGACAGCTGGCCCACCTGGCCGGGCTCGAACGTAAACGCGGCCATCTTGGCCTCGTCGTCGAAGCGCACCCGGAAGGTCTTGATGTTGTGCGTCTCCTGGACGGTCTCCAGGATGGTCGCCACTTCCGGCAGATAGGGATTGAACGGATCGGTCATACTTGTGCCCCCTAGCCTTTGGCCCTGGCCACGGCATTTTGCACGATCTCGCGGATGTCCACGGAGACCGGGCAGCTCTTGATGCAACGACCGCAGCCGCAGCAGGCAATGAGCCCTTCATGCAGGGTCGGATAGTAGCTGAACTTGTGGCCGACCCGGTTTTTCAAGCGATGCGCCTTGGTCGGGCGCGGGTTGTGGCCCGAGGCTTCCAGGGTGAACTGGAAGTGCATGCAGGCGTCCCAGGAACGCATGCGCCGCCCCTGCATCCCGGCGGGTTCGTCGGTGATGGTGAAGCAGTAGCAGGTCGGGCACAGGTAGGTGCAGGCGCCGCAGCTGATGCACTTGTCCGACTGGGCCTGCCAGAAGGGCAGGTCGTCGAAGGCGTCGAGCAGGGCCTGGGGGGCGTTCGCGATGTCCGGGGCCTCGCCCAGGGCCTGCCTCGTGCTGGTCTTGACCGCCTCGGCCTCTTCGGCCTTGGCCGCTCCGTCGGTCAGCGCCGGGCAGTCGAGGAGCGCCTCGCCCTTGGGGGTCACCGCTTCGACGGTGTAGCCGCCGGCCACGGGGGTTAAAAGCACGTCCGAGCCGCTCACATCGGCCGGGCCGGAGCCCACCCAGTGGCAAAAGCAGGTGTTTTCCGTCTTGTCGCAGGCCATGGTGACGAAGGTCGTGGCCTCGCGGGCGGCGATGTAATAGGGATCGGGGAACTTCTTGCCCATGTAGACGCGGTCGAAGATGAGGAAGCCGCGCGTGCCGCAGGGCTTGCTGCCAAAGACCACGGTCGGCTCGGCCTTGGTGTCCGCGATGAGCTTGAGCGTGGGTTTGCCCGGGTCTTCCGCGTCCTTGCCCTGCTCGTAATGGAACAGCTCCTGGCAGGCCGGGAAGATCGACGACTTGGGCGGAGCCGTGGCGTCGGAACCGAACACCGGCGTCCTGGTCCCGTCATAGGGCCGAAACACCACGCCGCCGCCTTCCTCGACCGGAACGAGCACCCGGCTTTTGGCGGCCAGGGCGGCGAGCCACTCAGGGAGCTTGTCGCTCGTGATATATTTTAAAGCGGCCATTACCAGTCTCGCTCCTTGATGTTGTCTTCCTCGACCTTGAACTGCAGCAGCGGGGGAATCGCCTGCGGATCGGTGCCGGCCTGATAGCCGAACAGGTCGTGGATGGTCCGGTTGAGATGCTTCTTGAGCGCCAGGATGGGGATGTCCATGGGACAGGCCCGTTGGCACTCGCCGCACTCGGTGCAACGACCGGCCAGGTGCATGGCGTGGACCACCTGGAACATGAGCTTTTCGGTGGCCGTGTCCTCCTGGGTCAACCAGTGGGGCTCGCGGCTCTGGGCGATGCAGTGGTCGCGGCACACGCACATGGGGCAGGCGTTGCGGCAGGCGTAGCAGCGGATGCAACGCTCCATGTGGTAGCGCCAGAAGGCCATGCGCTCGGGCACGCTCATGGCGTCCAGCGCGGCCAGGTCGGCGTCCACGGGCGCGGCCGGCTCGGTCGGGGAGATGGGATCGCCGAGGAAGGTGTCGGCCAGCACCGCGTTGGGGAACTGGCAGCGGCCGCACTTGTCGGCCCGGACCTCGGTGAGCGGCATGGAGACGGTCTTGCCGCCGGCGGTGACGGACACGGTCTTGCCGTCGGTGGTCACGTCCGTGACCGTGCCGGCGGCGGCGTCCGAACCGGCGAGCCTGGCCTTGACCTTGGACAGGTCGATCACGCCCTCGCAGGGCAGGCCGAAGATGACCACCTCGGAGCGGTCGATCAGGTTCTCCTGGAGCAGTTCCACGACGGAGCGGGAATCGCAGCCCTTGACCACGATGCCGACCTTCTTGCCCTTGAAGCTGGGCAGGTAGACGGCCGGGTTGTGGACGTTGAGCGGCCCCCATTCGAGCTTGTCCACGTCGGCTTCGCTTCTGATGAAAAGCGGCGTGTTGTGCAGGGGGTCGTAGCCTTTCTGCCAAGCGATGACGCATTCAAGGCCGGGCAGGGCCTCCTTGATGCGCGTTTTGAGTTCCTCAAGCCGCGACACGGTTGCCTCCTTGGCCAAGCGCCCCGGCCGCCTTGGCGAGCATCTCCGCGGACACGCCGTCATAGCGCGGCGCGGGTCCCAGGGCGTGAATCTGTTCGGTAAAGACCGTCACCACCTTCTGCCAGCGCTGGCCTTCCGAGGCCGAAACCCAGGTGTAGTCGAACCGGCCCGGGTCGATGCCGAGGATGGGCAGGAAGCGCTTGAGGACCTCCAGACGCCGCCGGGCGTAGAAGTTGCCCTCGGCGTAGTGGCAGTCGCGCGGGTGGCAGCCGGAGACAAGCACGCCGTCGGCGCCGTTTAAAAGCGTTTTGGCGATAAAGAGCGGATCGATGCGTCCGGAGCAGGGCACGCGGATGATGCGCAGGTCCGTGGGCTGGGTAAACCGACCGACGCCCGCCGTGTCCGCGCCCCCATAGGAGCACCAATTGCACAGGAATCCGACGATTCGCAGTTCCTTGCCGGTCAGGACTGGCATAAGGCGTTGACCTCCGCGAGGATTTCGTTGTCCGTGAAGTGGGAGAGCTGGATGGCGCCCTGGGGACAGGTCGAGGTGCAAAGGCCGCAGCCCTGGCACACCGTCTCGATGACCTCGGCCTTCTTCTGGCCGCGGAATTCCACTTCCTTGATGGCCTTGAAGGGGCAGGTCATGATGCACTTGCCGCAGCCCACGCAGCGCTTGATGTCCACGTGGGAGATCTGCGGGTCGCTTTCGAGCATGTCCTTGGAGAAAAGCGCCAGCACCTTGGCCGCGGCGGCGCTGCCCTGGCCCACGGACTGGGGAATGTCCTTGGGACCCTGGCAGGAGCCGGCCAGATACACGCCGGCGGTGTTGGTCTCCACGGGCTTGAGCTTCACGTGGCTTTCCATGAAAAAGCCGTATTTGTCGTAGGAGATGCGCAGCTTTTCGGCCAGCTGCGGCGCGCCCTTGGCAGCCTCGGCGCCGGCGGCCAGGACCACCAGATCGGCTTCGACCTCGACCTGGGTGCCGGCCAGCGTATCCGCCCCGCGCACGATCATCTTGCCGTCCTTGGGGTAGACCATGGCCACGCGGCCCCGGATGTAGCGCGCCCCGTACTCCTCCATGGCCCGGCGGGTGAACTCGTCGTACATTTTGCCGGGGGAGCGGATGTCCATGTAAAAGACGTAGGACTGGGAGTCCGGGATGTGGTCCTTGGTCAGGATCGCCTGCTTGGCCGTGTACATGCAGCAAAAGCCGGAGCAGTAGGGGCGGTCGAGGGACTTGTCGCGCGAGCCCACGCACTGGATGAAGACCACGGTCTTCGGTTCCTTGCCGTCCGAGGGGCGCTTGACGTGGCCGCCGGTCGGGCCGGAGGCGGAAAGCAGGCGCTCGTACTGCAGGCCGGTGATGACGTCGGGGTAGCGCCCGCCGCCGTATTCCGTGACCTTGGAGATGTCGAAGAGGTCGTAGCCCGTGGCGGCCACGATGGCCCCGACGTCCTCGGTCACGATCTCATCTTGCATGTCGTACTTGATGGCCCCGGTCGGACAGACCTTGGCGCACACGCCGCACTTGCCCTTGACGAACTGGCGGCAGGTGGTGGGGTCGATCACGGCCTTTTTGGGGATGGCCTGTGGGAAGGGGATGTTGATCGAGGTGGTGGGCCCGATGTTCTCGTTGAACTTGTCCGGGTTTTTCTTGCTCGGACACTTCTCGGTGCAGGCGCCGCAGCCCGTGCACAGCTCCCAGTCCACGTAGGTGGCTTTTTTCTTCACCTGGACCTGGAAGTTGCCCACGTAGCCGCCGATGGAATCCACTTCCGAATAGGCGTGCAGGGTGATGTTGGGGTGCTGGGACACGTCCACCATCTTGGGGCCGAGGATGCAGCTCGAACAGTCGACCGTGGGGAAGGTCTTGTCGAGCTTGGCCATCTTGCCGCCGATGGTGGATTCGCGCTCCACCAAAACGACGTCCAGGCCGCCGTCGGCGCAGTCGAGGGCCGCCTGGATGCCGGCCACGCCGCCGCCGATGACCATCACCCGCTTGTTGATGGAGAATTTGCTCGGGGAGAGCGGGGCGTCGCGCCGCAGCTTCTCCACCGCGATGCGCACCAGGTCGATGGCCTTGTTGGTGTTGGCCTCGCGGTCCTTGCCGATCCAGGAGACGTGCTCCCGGATGTTGGCCATCTCGAACATGTAGCGGTTTAAGCCGGCGCGCTCCACGGCCCGGCGGAAGGTGGGCTCGTGCATGCGGGGGGTGCAGGAGGCCACCACCACGCCGGTGAGGTTTTTTTCTTTTATGGCCTGGATGATGCCGCCCTGCCCAGGCTCCGAACAGGCGTACATGGTGTCCGTGGCATAGACGACCTCGGGAAATTCCAGGGAGGTCTTGGCCACGGAGGCCGTGTCCACCGTGCCTTCGATGTTGCTGCCGCAGTGGCAGATGAAAACGCCGATTCGCATTGGCTGTGCTCCCTCGCCTGTTAGCTCGCGCCCGCCAGCGCCTTATTGAGGATGGGCCGGGGGTCGATGGTCAGCTTGTCGAAGCCGAGTTGCGCGTCCGGGATATTGAGCGCCACGCCCATAAGCTGGGTGTAATAGGCCACCGGAATGTGGAAGTGGGTGCCGCCGGCGCGGTTGACCTGCCCCTGCCGCAGATCCAGGTTCATCTGGCAAAGCGGGCAGGCCACGGCGACGATGTCCGCGCCGATGGACACGGCCGCGTCCAGGAGCTTGCCGGTGAGCTTGGCCACGATGTCCTGGCGGGGGATGCCGTAGGAGGCGCCGCAACACTCGACCTTGAGCGGAAAGGGGACGATGTCGGCCCCCATGGTGGCCAGGATGTTGTCCATGGCCATGGGGTTTTCGCTGTCGTCGAAGGCCATGAGTTCGGGCGGGCGGTTCATGATGCAGCCGTAGTAGCAGGCGACCTTGAGGCCCTTTAAGGGCGTGCGGACGTAGGTGGCCAGGGATTCCAGGCCGATGTTCTCGACGAGGGCCTGCAGCACCGAGATGGCCTCCACGCCGCCCTCGTAGGGATCGTCGAGGAGGTTGTTGACCTTCTTGGCGAAGTCCGCCTTTTCCATGCGGTGGTTGGCGGTGCGCAGGTTGGTGAGGCAGCTCGGGCAGGGCGTGGTGGCGGTTTTGATCCCCATGCCGGAGATGAGCTGGAGGTTTCGGGCCGACAGGGCGGCGGAAAGGGTGTGGTCCTTGGTGTGGGCCGGGGTCGAACCGCAGCAGCTCCAGTCGGGGATGTCGACCAGGGAAAGCCCCACGGCCTCGCACACGGCCCTTGTCGAGGCGTCGTATTCCTTGGACGTGCCCAGGCCCGAACAGCCGGGGTAGTAGGCAATGGCTTCGCTCATGAATTCGACTCCCTCTCGAAGCGCTCGAAGATCCGGGCCACATGTTCCTTGCCCGCGATCTCGTGGGGCTTCATGGAGAGCTTGCCCTTGGGGAAGATTTTGGGCCCGAGGTCAAGATCCGTCCAGAAGCGTCCCGTGCGCATCACATAGTTGATGGTCAGCCCCAGTTCGAAGACGCGGCCGTGGGCCTTGACCGAATCCAGGAAGGAATCCCAGAAGGTCTTGACCTGGGGTACGGCGGCATAGCCTTCCCGGCGGGCCATGTGGCGCAGGACGTCCATGACGCAGGCCACGTCGATGTTGTTGGGACAGCGCGTGGTGCACGATTCGCATGTGGCGCAAAGCCAGATGGACTTGCTCGACAGGATGGTCTTTTTCTGACCGGCCTGTACCAGGCGCATGATCTGACTGACGGGAATGTCGTAGGCGAAGGTGTACGGGCAGCCGGCAGTGCAATTGCCGCATTGGTAGCACTGGCTGACTTTCTGACCGGACTCTTCCTCCACCCTGGCAACGAAATCGCCGTCGTAGTCGCAGGTGAGATTGATGGTCTGCATACAATCCAATCCTATCCGGTTGACGTGAAAGAAACGGATCTATCGCAAGCGGTTCGCCCAAGGCCCTGGTAGCGGCGGACACGACGACCGCAGTCCGGAGTGGATAGCATGGCGGTCATTGCTTTGCCACCCCGGACCGGGTGTCGCGCCTGGAGGATTATTTCAAATAATTTCAAATAAATACTCAGTTGGCGTCAAATCTTCCCTGACTTCTCTTTGTATCACAGAGGAACAATTGTGTTAAAAATAAACGGATTCGGGACGCGTTTCGGGTCTGATTTCGGCCCATGGGGGTCGAAAAACGCGTCCGCTTGCACCCGCGCCGAGCCCGGCGACAAGGACGGCGGCAGATGAAAGACCGTCATCGGAGGCGTCTGCCAACGCCTCCGATGGCGGCTGGCGGTCGGGGGGCACGGCCCCCCACCAAATGGTCCTGATGCTCAAAGGGGGCCCGAAGGCCCCCTTTGACACGTTGGTCCCGTATTACAGGGCGGCCGTGTAGATGGCGGCCACGTCCTTGTCGGTCGGGCAGCGGGGGTTGGTCAGACCGCAGGCGTCCTTCTGAGCGTTGCCGGTCATGGTCGGGATGTCGGCAGCCTTGACGTCCTTGCCATAACGCTTGCCAAGCTCGACCAGGCCGGCCGGGATGCCGACGTCGACGGACAGCTGGCGGATGGCCTTGAGGCACAGTTCGGCGGCGTCGCGCGGGGCCATGCCTTCGATGTTCTCGCCCATGATCTTGGCCATTTCGGCGAACTTCTCGACCTTGGCGATCAGGTTGTAGCTCTCGACGTGGGGAAGCAGGATGGCGTTGCATTCGCCGTGCGGCAGGTCATAGAAGCCGCCCAGCTGGTGGGCCATGGCGTGGACGTGACCGAGGGAGGCGTTGTTGAACGCCATGCCGGCCAGGTACTCGGCGAAGCACATGCCTTCGCGGGCTTCCATGTCCTGACCGTTGGCCACGGCCTTGCGCAGGTACTTGAAGATCAGCTTGATGGCTTCGATGGCGCAGGCGTCGGTCATCGGGTTGGCGATGGTGGACACGAAGGCCTCGACGGCGTGGGTCAGGGCGTCCATGCCGGTGGAGGCGGTCAGCGCCGGGGGCATGCCGACCATGAGGACCGGGTCGTCGATGGCGATGTGCGGGGTGACGCGCCAGTCAACGATGGCCATCTTCACGTGGCGGGACAGGTCGGTGATGATGCAGAAGCGGGTCATTTCCGAAGCGGTGCCGGCCGTGGTGTTGACGGCCAGATACGGCATGAAGGGCTTGGAGGACTTGTCCACGCCTTCGTAGTCGTGGATCTTGCCGCCGTTGGAGATGACGAGGCCGATGCCCTTGCCGCAGTCGTGGGAGGAACCGCCGCCCAGAGTGATGAGGCTGTCGCAACCCTCTTTCTTGTAGACTTCCACGCCCTTGTGGACGTTTTCGTCGGTGGGGTTGGGGATGGTCTCGTCATAGATGTGGTACTTCATGCCGGCGGCATCAAGCAGATCGGTGATCATCTTGCAGACACCGACTTTGACCACGCCCTTGTCCGTGACGATAAGCGGCTTGGTACCGCCCAGAGCCTTGATCTTCTCAGGGATCTGCTTGGCGGCGCCGATGCCGATGAGGGTCACGCTGGGAATGAAGAAACCGTAAACTTGCTCGCGAACTGCCATGGTGCCAACCTCACTTGGGTTAAGGTTATGGTTTTGCGAACGGACCCCAAACCTGATTTCCTTGCGGCTTTTGGGTAAACGCTCTCCCTATTTAGCAAATCCCGGGCCATTTTTTAAATCTTTTAAAATCAGCTTGTTAAGATTTTTGGTCCTGGCCGGACGGGACTGAGCGCCCCGTCGAGGGACCCTCACCAGTGTGTCATTGCGTCCCCAAGGGGGGATGAGTGTGTAAAAAACGGCCATTTACGGGGGCTGGGGCATTATGGACAAGTTGTCCCACGCTCTGACGCTGATTGGGTAAAAAGGTCACAGTGGTTTTCTGTGGGGCGTCTTGTCCCAAATGGCACAAGCATGTTTTGAAAAAATATCATTTATTTCAGTAAGATATTAAAAAGTGCCTCAACACGATCCAAGGTGGACACAACGACCCGGCACGTCCGAAGCGACCCAGCGCGATCCTCCTCTATAAGGATAAGGCGGAGTGACGCGGGCCGGGTTGCGCCCCGGCCATGATATGCTACCGTTAGTTCCAAACCGTGCGTGAGCGCGAAACGAACCAAGGAGGACGATATGCGCAAAGTGCTGGCGACCCTGGCTGTGCCCCTGGCCCTGATCCTGATGTTGGCGGCCGGATGCGGCAAGTCGGACGAAGAAAAGGCCGAAAAGAAACCCGCCGCGCCCACGGCCCAGGACGTCAAAACCGACGTGTCCAAGGCCGCCGAGACCACGGCCGCCTATACCAAGGACCAGCTGGACAAGATGCGGACGGACGCCGCGGCGCGGCTGGCGGCCATGGACAAGGAGATCGACGCGCTCTCGGCCAAGGCGGCGACCCTGACCGACCAGGCCAAGGCCGACGCCCAAAAGCAACTGGATGCCCTCAAAGCCGAGCGGGCGGACGCCGGGGCCAAGCTCGACGCTCTCAAGGCGGCTGGCCAGGATGCCGCCAAGGACCTCAAGACCAGCTTCGACGCGGCCATGGACAAACTGACCAAGGGCTACGAAGCGGCCAAGAAGGAAATACAGAAGTAGTCCCTCGCTTTCTGCCCGGGCCGTGCGGCGTTTGCCCGTTCGGCCCGGGCCCGCGCCGCGTCACCGGATCGTCACCGGCCTTCTTTAGGGATGGGACAACGAAATTCCCCGGGAGGACGATCATGTTGCGGGTCCTTTTCATCTGCGTGCACAACAGCGCCAGGAGCCAGATGGCCGAGGCGTATCTCGAAAAATTCTGCGGCGACGCGGTCGAGGTCAGAAGCGCCGGCCTCGATCCCACCCGCGTCAATCCCCTGGTGGTCACGGTCATGGCCGAGGAGGGGATCGACCTGTCCGGAAAAGGGACGCGCAAGGTCTTCGACCTGTACCGGGACGGCCTGCTCTTCGATTATGTGGTCACGGTGTGCGAGGAATCCCTCGAAGGCCAGTGCCCGGTGTTTCCGGGCGTCACCCACCGCCTGCACCTGCCCTTTCCCGACCCGGCCAAGGCGGAGGGGACCGAGGCGGAAAAGCTGGCCGTGGTGCGGACCATCCGCGACAGCATCCGCGAGCGCATGCGTTCCCTGGCCGACCAGATCAGGGCCGAAGGGGGCAAACGCCCCGGGGACACATGGGAAGGCGGGAAAAACGCTTGAGCCCGAAAAAGAACATCCTTTTCCTGTGCACCGGCAACGCCTGCCGCAGCCAGATGGCCGAAGGCTTCGCCCGGGCGCTCAAGGCCGATGTCCTCAATCCGTACTCGGCCGGCGTGGAGCGCCACGGCCTCGACCCCAGGGCCGTTGCCGTCATGGCCGAGGCCGGCGTGGACATCTCGGGCCAGACATCCAAACTGGTCGCCGACCTGCCGCCGGACGTGGCTTTCGACGCCGTGATTACCCTCTGCGGCGCGGCCCACGATACCTGCCCCTTTTTTCCGGGAACCGTCGAAAAGCGCCACGCCGGCTTCGACGACCCGCCCGCCCTGGCCGCCGGCGCGGCCTCCGAAGAAGAAGCCCTCGACCACTACCGCCGCGTCCGCGACGCCATTCGGGAATTTGTGGTGAAGGAGTTTTAGGAGATGGAAGATGTGCGAGAGGGGAACCCTTTTTGAAAAAAGGGTTCCCCTCTCGCGCTCTCCCCTCCCCAAAACTTTTACCGGTTACGGATGTGATAACGATAACAAGCTGTAACCGTTAAAAGTTTTTTGAAAGGGGGTCCGGGGGGAAACTTTTTTTCAAAAAAGTTTCCCCCCGGTTCCTCGCTGCCGTATCCTTTATCCTCCAACCTCCAGTTCCCGGACGCCGTCCGGGCCGGCCACCACGATGCACGAGGCCAGGCCGACGAAGAGGCCGTGTCCGGCCACGCCGGCCCGGGCGTCGAGGCTTGTCGCCAGGGCGGCCGGGTCGGGAAGCGGGGCGAAGGCGCAATCCGCGATGACGTTGCCGCGTTCGGTGCGCATGGGGTCGCCGTCCGGGCGCTGGCGCAGGGACGGGTTGCCGCCGATCCGGCGCAGGAAGCGCAGTTCGCTGGCCAGGGCGAAGGGCGTGATCTCCACGGGCAGGGCGTGGCGTGAGCAAAGGCGCGGCGAGAGCTTGCCCGCGTCGGCCACGATGACGAGGCGCTGCGCCGCCTGGCCCACGATTTTCTCGTAGAGCAGCGCGCCGCCGCCGCCCTTGATGCAGTTGCCGGCCGGGTCGATCTCGTCGGCCCCGTCGATGGTGATATCCAGGACCGGGGCGTCGTCCAGGCCGGCCACGGGCAGGCCGGCGCGGCGCAGGGCTTCGGCCATGAAATGGGCCGCCGGCACGAAGTACGTGCCGGGGAGCTCGCCCCGCGCGGCGCGCTCGGCCAGAACGGGGACGGCGGCCACGGCCGTGGAGCCGTGTCCCATGCCCACGGCCATGCCCGGTTCGACCATGGCGGCGGCATGGGCCGCGGCGGCCCGCTTGAAGCCGGCCGTTTCCTCGGGACTGAAGGTGCTTGGCGTATCCATGGCCGCCGCATACCATGTTTTGACGACGGGGAAACCCCGATCCGGTGTCCCGCGAGGAAAAAACGTCAACCGGCCCGACGCTGTTTGCCTTTTGCCGGCAAACGGTGTTTAAGTTCAGCCGAGAAGCCCGAAACGGAGCCGGTCGTTCCCGCGACGGCATCGCCTAACCCGTCAAAAACTCTGCTGTGAGGGGACCATGCGACCTGAAAGTCTGAAAACGCGCATTTTTCTGGACGGAGCCGACCCCGAGGAAACCCGGCAGGTCATAAAGGCCCTGGGATTTCTTGACGGCCAGACCACCAATCCGAGCCTTCTGGCCAAAAATCCCGAGGCCCAGGCCCACAAGACCCAGGGGAACAAGTTCAGTGCCACGGCCATTTACCAGTTCTACAAGGAACTGTGCCAGGAACTCTCGGGGCTTTTGCCCGAGGGTTCGGTGTCCATCGAGGTCTACGCCGACGAGACGACGCCGGTTGCCCCCATGCTGGAGCAGGCGAGGGAGTTCGACACCTGGATTCCCAATGCCCACATCAAGCTGCCGACGACCACGGCCGGCCTGGAGGCGGCGAACGTGCTCACCGGCGAGGGCCGGCGCGTCAACATGACCCTGGTCTTCAGCCAGGCCCAGGCGGCGGCCGTGTATGCCGCCACAAAGGGCGCGGCGCGAGGGGCCGTGTTTCTTTCGCCCTTTATCGGCCGTCTCGACGACCGGGGCGAAAACGGCATGGACCTCATCAAGAATATCATCCGCATGTACGGGCCCGGCGACGGCCACGTGGAGGTGCTCACGGCCAGCGTGCGCTCCATGGAGCATTTTTTGTGCGCCCTGGCCGTTGGCAGCGACATCATCACCGCGCCCTACAAGATCCTCATGGATTGGGCCGAAGCCGGCCTGCCCATCCCCGGCCCGGCCTACATCTACGAACCGTCCGGCCTGGCCCCCATCGCCTACGAGCCCCTGAATCTGGACGGCCGCTGGCGGGACTACCCTATCGCCCATCCCCTCACGGACGCGGGCATGGCCAAGTTTTCGGCGGACTGGAATTCCCTGATCGACATGGAGGCCTGATCGCATTCGTTTTTCCTGGACAGGCAAACGGCCCGCCGCTTTCGCGGCGGGCTTTTTTTGTGCGGCCGGCTGTATGCATTGTATGCGTCAGGTGTATGAAAAATGGACATTCATGATGTCCGTGGCACTCTATTGATCCGGTATTCAAGCGGTTTCCGCTTTGGCACGTCTGATGCTTCATGTCGGGCGAAGCAACAACAAGGTTTCGGAACATCGGTCCGGGGCCAAAGGAGCACCATCATGAAGCGCATCATTATATTGCTGACCCTGGCCCTGGCCGTTACCGCCGCCAGCGCTTTTGCCGCCGACAATACGACTTTCACGGCCAACACGGCCAACGCCGGTCCGGCCGCCGCCGCCACAGTCGGCTGCGGTTACGGCTACGGCCCGATGGGGCCGGGGCATGGCTACGGCATGTACGGCGGTCGCCATATGGCCGGTTATGGCCACGGCTACGGTCGGGCCTGGGACGTCCAGGGGCACGGCCACCGCTACTCCCATGGCGGCAACGGCCATGGCGGCTGGGGCATGGGCTACGGCCGCGGCATGTACTAGGACAACGCCCCTCCCTGTGCCGTCCTGAACGGGAACAAGGGGTGGGAAGGCGTGGGCGGGAGGGGAGGCGCCTTGAAAAGCGGTTCCCCTTCGCGCGTTGTTTCCTGTTTCACCCACTGGCCTTTTGTCGCTGGCGCATTGACAAAATGCAATGCCGGGCACATGGGAAGAGGGGGGAATGACCGCCTTTGGGGGAAAGACTCAGGAGACGCGTATGACGTCGGCACGCGTGATGATCGTGGAAGATGAAGCCATCACCGCCATGGCCACGGGAGCCATGCTCAAGCGGATGGGCCATAAAGTGACCGCCTCCGTCGGATCCGGCGCGGCGGCGCTGGAAGCCTTTCGTCGTTTCCCCCCCGACCTCGTGCTCATGGATATCCGCCTGGACGGCGATATGGACGGCATCGAGACGGCCCGGGCCATCCGCGCCGATTCCGATGTGCCGGTGGTGTTCGTCACGGCCTATGTGGACGCCCAGACGCGCCGCCGCGCCGCCGAGACATCCCCTTTCGGCTTTGTTCCCAAACCGTTGGACGAATACGAGCTGGATGCGCTGTTTAGCCGGCTGCGGGCGGTCCTGCCGTCTTGACCGATCCGGGTTTTCCGGCGTTCGGTCTGGACGGGGATTTCACCGCCGCCTGGCTGGCCGTGCGCCGCGTGGCCGATCTGGCCGCTTGCGACCCGCTCGCCCTTTCGCCGGCCGTGACGGACGCGCTGCGGGGGCTGCTTGCCCGAAACGACCATGCCCGCCGGACCCAGGCCCGCATCCTCTACCGCGACGCGGCCGGCGTCCTGGTGACGCTTTTGGCCAAAGGAGCGCCCGCGCAGGCCCGGGCCGCCCGAAAGGCCCTGGCCGACGCCCTGGCCACGCCCGGAAAGCCGCGTATGGCCGCCGCCGAGGCCGTGGGCGGCCTGCCCTTGGCCGGCATCGTTCCTCCCGAACCGCCCGCCGCCGATACGGCGGCCTCGCCGACCACCCTGGCCGACCTGCTGTCCCGGGCCGGAGCCGATCCGTCCGTCTCCCCCCGCCGCGCCGGCCGCAGCCTCGTCACCTCCGCCCGCCAACCCGGCCGGTTGGTGGTGGTCAAGTGCCTGCGCCACGGCGAGGACCCGGTGGGGCTGGCCCTGGAAGGGGCCTGGATGGAGCGGTGCGCGGCCCTGGACTTCCCCGCTCCCTGCCACGTGCCGGCCCCGTTTCGGGACGGCGGGGCCATGCTCTGGGCCGTTGCCGATCCCCTCCCGGATATTCCCGGCCGCGACGGGCGGGGGCGTTGCCTGGCCTACGTCGCCCGGGAGGACTATTTCCGCTATCCCAACGATCCGTGCCCGGAGGATTTCGACGGGGAAGGGCTTTGCGCCACCCTCGGCCGGGCCGCCTTGCTCCTGGGCTGGCTGGCCGGCCGGGGAATCGTGCACGAGGCGGCCATCCCGCTTTTCCACAACCGGGTGCAGCGCGAACGGCGCGAGGACGCCGGGGTCTACGACTGGCGGCTGCCCGGCCGGCTGGACCGCTGGCTCGCCTCGTCGCGGCACCCCAATTTCGGCGTCTCGGGACTGCGCGACTTCGAGCACCTCGTGTGCCTGTCCGGCGCGCCGGGAAGGCTCTACCGCCACCTGGGAAATCATTTCATAAGCCTGCTGCTTGTCGCCGGCAGCGCCTTTCGCCAGCGCGACCCGGACCTTGTGGGCCGGGGACCGGACGGCGCGCCGGCCGATGCCAGGCATCTTTTCGACGAGGCCGCGCTTGCCCGGATCATCGAAACGATTTTCACCGGCTACCACGAAGGATTCGCCGGCACGCCGGCCGCGCCGCCCTTTAACGCCCGCGAGCTGGCCCGGCGCATGGTGGAGGAGATGGGCGTGGACCGCCACATGACCGAACTTCTGCGCGTGGCCGACCAGGAAACCATGACCGACGACGCGTTCGTGGAATTTCTCACCTCCCGGGGCCTCGCCCCGGAAGCGGCCCGGGCGCACGCCCGGGGCGCGGCCGACGTGGAACTCGTCACCGGCCCGCATCTCGGCGATTTCAACAACCGCACCAGCCTGCCGGAACTCAACGAAGCCACCGCCGCCGCCGTGGCCGCCTGCCTCGCCTCCCGCCATGGGCGGGAGTACGGGAACTGACGCGGGCTTGCCTTGCTGTTTCCCGGCGCGGGGAAATTCCCGTTGACAATGTCACTTCTTGGTGACTAAGGACCTGGCGGGGGTAAGGGACATGTCCGTCGGGCGCCATGCCGCAAGCGAAAGACCCAGGAACAGGGAAGCCACCAAGAAGCGGCTGCGGGAGGCCGTGGGCCGGGTTCTGGCCCGTCAGGGGTTCACGGCGGTCGGCATCAACACGGTGGCCCGCGAAGCCGGCGTGGATAAGGTGCTTATCTACCGTTATTTCGGTGGGTTGCCCGGTCTTGTCGCCGCATTCTCCCACGATGGGGACTTCTGGCCGAGCCTTGACGAGCTCATCGGCGGCGACGAGGGGACGTTTCTCGCCCTTCCGTACGCCGAGCGTGTGGTCATAGCGGTGCGCAACTATTTGCGCGGGATACGCAACCGGCCAATGACCCAGGAGATTTTGGCTTGGCGCTTTCTTGAGCAAAACGAATTGACGGCGGCCCTGGACAACGTGCGGACCATGACAGGGACGCGGCTCATGGAACTTGTCGCGGTTGACCAGCCCGCGGGGTTTGACGTCGAGGCGTTCAACGCCGTGGTCGGCGCGGCCATCAACCACTTGGCCGTGCGGGCGGCGCGGCAGGAAAAAACCTTTGCCGGGCTCGAGTTGGCCGACCCGGAAAGCTGGGAGCGCATCGAAGCCATGCTGGCCCGGATCATTCGGGCGGTGTTCGGCCAAGGCTAGGGATTTTTTTTGCGCTATATGTCACCGATAGGTGACTGTATCGGGGCACGTCCGGAAGCCGCGGTTCCGGACACGGGCGGACAACACATCAGGAGGCGATCATGGACCATGGACGAAGCGGAAGAGGCGGCGGCGCGTCGAGGGGCTGGCAGGGCGTTGTGCCTTGGTTTTTTGGTGTTGCGCTTGTGGCGGCGGCGTTGTTGCTGGCGTATCTGGGCGAGGCCTGGGCGGATGACGATGCCGGCGTGCTGGTGACGCAGGACCTCGAGGCCATGGAGGAGGCCGCCCAGGGCGATCGGCGGGACGCCGGCAAATCAGCCTTCAGCGCGACAAGCGAAGGAAGCTATGTGGCGCCGGTTGCGGTGTCCGGGGCGAGGATGTCCGCCTGGCGCGAGGGGGTGAAGCTCTCCTACGACACGGAGCGGCTGGGTTTGGACATGGGGTACACGGGCACGTGGTACGATTTTTCCCGGGTCGGCCGGCTGCCTTTCGGCGGGCGGGCCCCCTTTGACGCCCTCCACGCGTTGGAGGCGGGCCTGACCGTCAGGGGCGGGCTGTGGAGGTCGATCGGCGGGTTCGTCGGGGTGCGGGGAAACCTGGGATTCGAACGCGATTTCGCGGGGGCCCTGGGCGGGTCGGTCCTGGCCGGCGCCAGCGTTCCCCTTGGCGACCACTGGTTGCTGACCCTGGGGGGCGGGGTTTCCGTTTCCAAAATCACGACGCGGTTTTTCCCGTTGGCCACGGTGCGCTATGCTTCCCCGGCCATGCCTGATCTGTCCGTCGATCTTGGATTTCCGCGAACCGAGGTGGCTTGGCGCGCCGGGAAGTGGTGGGGGCTTCGCCTTACGGGCTCCATGGACGGCGGCGAGTACAAACTGGCCGATGGCAATCCCGTGGCGGCCGGCGGATTCGTTTCGCTGTTGGAGGCCAGGGTCGGGACTTGGCTGGATTTTTGGCCGTACCAGGGCTTGTCCGTCAGTCTCGGGGCGCTCTACGCCCTGCCGGGGACGATGACCTTTTACCGGGAGAGCGGTTCGCGCATCAAGGAATACGACACAGGCGGCGGTCCCGGCGGCGCGGCGCGGTTGCGCTTCACGTTTTAGGCCTGTCCGCCCCTATTGCCCCAGCCGTAGCCGTCCGATAGGAGGGCATCGGCCGCCGGTCCGGGCGCGCCGGTGGGGATGGCGACATGAAACGACGCGAACGCACGACCTGGATCGAGGCCCTGGACCGGATGGGATTGCTCAAGTACGTGGTGGCCGTGCTTTTTACGGGCACGGCCTTTGTCCTGATCGCCGGGGCATTCGTCTACGAGGAGCTTGGCCGTCGTCCGCCGGCGCTGCCGGTGGTGACGATCCCGGCGCTGGCCGAGGCCGCGCCCCCCGCGCCCGGTTACGCGCTGCGGGCCAAGGTCTCGCGCGACGTGCGCTTCACCACCGCGCCCAAGAGGCCGGACGGATTTTCGTTTTACGACATCAGCGCCGGGGAGACGCCCCGGACGCTCACCGCCAAGCTGACCGACAAACGGTTTCGCATGGGGCGCGGCCATGGCGAGAGCTGCAATTTCGCGTTTCCGCTGTCCGGGCCGGTCGGCGAACGGGAAGCCGTGGCCGCCTTCATCCGGGAGCGCAGCCGCCAGTGTTGCGCCGTGGCGGCGAACCTTCCCGGCCAGCTCGTGACCTACGCCTTTTCCCGCGCCGACCGGAAATCCCCGGCCCAGGCCGGACCCATTTCCGGAGCGGCGGTCTTTTCCGAGGTCGCGGGCAGCCTGCTGACCCTCAATCTGCGTTTCACCGACAAGATCGACGGCTACGAAACGGCCATGCGCCGCCATCTGACCGCCCGGTTCGGGCAGCCCTCGGCCATGGGCAAGGCCGGCCTGGCCTGGGCCAGGGACGGGGGGCTGGTCACCATGGCCCGCACCGGACGCGCGCTCTCCGTGACCGCCTACTACGCCGCCAATATCGAAAATCACGCCCGGACCACCATGCGTCTGGCCGCCAGGCCGTCCGACATGCCCGAGACGCCGGCCCAGCCCACGGCAACGGCCCGACTGGCTCTGGCCAACGCCCCATAGTGTGGCTTCGGCATTGAACGTTCTTTAGATCTTGTCAGCGAAAATTCCCGCCAGCCCGCGTATAAGGACTTTTGGAGCAGGCCGGTAAGGAGTTTTTGGGGAGGGTGGGGGGCCGGGGGAGGGAACCCTTTTTTGCAAAAAAGGGTTCCCTTCCCCGGTTCCTTCTCCTGAATCCTACTCTCTCCCCAACAACCGGACCCAGGCCAGGGGCTGGCCCGAGGCGTCGGGGCAGGGGGTATCGGTCTCGGTGGGAGCCGGCGGCTCCGCCGGGAAAGCGTCGGCGAAAAGTTCTCCGGCCAGGCGGCCGTCGGGATGGGCGAACAAGACCCGGCCGTCGGGATCGACCACGGCGAAGGGGCGGTCGAAGGCCCTGGCCACGGCTTCGAGCAGCCGGCGATAGAGCTGGGCCGCCGCGTCGGTGGGGCAGGGGCGTTCCCGTTCCCGGCGGGTGATGGCCATTTCCAGGTTGGCCTTGAGGTCGAGCAGCTTGACGGGCTTTTGGATGTAGCCGGCGGCGCCTGTCGCGGCCACGCGGTCCATGATCTCGCGGTCCACGGCCGCCGTGAGGAAGATGACCGGCGCGCCCAGGGATTCGATGATGGCCCTGGCCGCCGTCACGCCGTCCATGTTCCCGGCCAGGTTGATGTCCATGAGCACCACGTCCGGGGCATGGGCCTTGGCCTCGGCGACGGCGCCCTCGCCGGTCTCGATCACGGCGCATACGCCGTAGCCCAGGCGGGCCAGGATTTTTTCGGCCACGCGCGCCGAGAGTGGATCGTCCTCGACAATGAGCACCGTGCGGCGGGCTGGGGCGTCGTCCATGGCCGTATTACGCCTTGTCCGCGAGCTGTATCTTCTTGTAGGCGTCCTGGATCTTGTAATACAGATCGTCCATTTCGGCCGGCTTCATCAGGTAATCGAACGCGCCTTGCTCCATGCCCCGGATGGCCACGTCCACATTGGCGTGTCCGGTCAGCATGATGACTTCCACCCGGGGGTGGGCATGCTTGATGCGGGAGAGCGTTTCCATGCCGTCCATGCCGGGCATTTTGACGTCGAGCAGCACCACGTCCACTGCGTTTTCGTTCAAAATGGACAGCGCCTGTTCGCCGCTTCCCGCCGTGAGCACCGTCAGGCCGCGTCTGGCCAGGCGTTTGCGCAGCGTGTCCACGTAGATTTCCTCATCGTCGACCAGAAGCACCCGTACCGCTTCGCTCACGACAGACCCTCCGCTTGGACGTCGGATAACTGCGTGTTCATAGCCGCGCGACACCGGAAAAGCAACCGAGCCATGCATTGACAGCCGGCCCCTCGGTTCATAGGAACCGGTCCAAGCAAAGAAAAGGGAGCAGGCATGCGCGATCTCGATCTGTCCGCCCTCGGCGGCATCGCCCGGCTGGCCGGACACGCCGTGTTGGAAATCTACCACAACGGCTTTTCCGTGGAGGAGAAGGCCGACCATTCGCCCCTGACGACCGCTGATACGCGTTCGAGCGCCCTCATCCTGGAAGCCCTGGCCCAGGTGTATCCGGACGTGCCCGTGGTGTGCGAGGAGACCAAGGCCGCGCCGTACGAGACGAGACGGCGGTACAAGCGGTTTTTCCTGGTCGATCCCCTGGACGGCACCAAGGAGTTCATCCGGCGAAACGACGAATTTTGCGTGCTGATCGCGCTCATCGAGGCGGGACAGCCGGTGTACGGCGTCATCCATGCGCCGGTTGCGGATACCCTCTACTGCGGCGGTCCGGGCATTCCCGCCACACGCCGCGTCGCCGGGGGGGACGCCGTGCCCATCCGCGCCGTGGCCCCGGTCCCCGGCCAGCCGCTTCTCGCCATGGGCAGCCGGTCCCATGCCGATGCCGCGACGGCCGCCTATCTGGCGCGCTTTCCCGGCGTGCGCCTTGTCAGCCGGGGCAGCGCGCTCAAGTTCGCCGCCCTGGCCGAAGGGGCCTGCCATCTGTATCCCCGTCTGGCGCCGACCTGGGAATGGGACACCGCCGCCGGCCACGCCGTGCTTTTGGGCGCGGGGGGTGCGCTGACCGTGCCGGACGGCGGGGAATTCCGCTACAACAAACCGGAATTGCTCAATGGCCCCTTTATTGCCCGTTCTTTTTCCGAGGATGCCATTGACGGAAATTCCATTCTAATTTAGTAGAAAATAAAATCCTGTAACCGCCTGGGCCGTGCGTATGGCTTTAATGTGCGTTGGGGGAGCCATGTCTGAGCGTCTCATTTTATATCTTGCCGGAAAGACATCCGGAAACAGCCGGTTGGAAGCGGCGTTGCGCGATTGGTGCGACAGGTTCCAGCCCGGCCGGTTCCGACTGGAAGTGGTGGATGTGGAAAAATGGTCGCCGAAGTCGCGGCCGCTTCCGGTCCTGGCCGTGCCCGCCCTGGCGCTCGGGGCCACAGGCCGCATGTTCGTGGGCGATTTTTCCAATATCGCCTCGGTGATGACGGCCCTGGGATGCCTCCTGGCCGCATCCTAGGGCAACAGCGCCGAAAATCCGGGCGCTTCGTTCGCCCGTGTCCCGAAACGTCCCCTCCGCCGCATCAGACTCCCGCCGGCTCCTCGTGGGTCAGGCAGTGCACCGCTCCAAGCCCCCAGACCAGATCCACAGCGCTGATGCCGACCACCTCGTGGTCCGTAAAGGCCTCGGCCAGGATGCTAAGCGCCAGCCGGTCGCGCGCGTCGTTGAAGGTGGGCACCAGCACCACGCGCGGCGTGATCAGGAAATTGGCGTAGCTGGCCGGCAGCCGCTGGCCCCGGAAAACAAGGGGACGCGGCATGGGTAGGTCGATGACGGCGAGTGCGCCGCCGTCGGCCAGGCGCGCGCCGGAGAGCCTTTCGCGGTTTTCGGCCAGGGGGCGGTAATTGGCGTCGGCCGGGTCGTCCTCCCGGCACAGCACCACCGTGTCGCGGGAAACGAACCGGCACAGGTCGTCCACATGGCCGTGGGTGTCGTCCCCGGCAATGCCGCCCCCCAGCCAGATGACGTTTCGCGCGCCCAGGTATTCGGCAAAGACGTCCTCGTAGTCGGCTCTCTCGAACCCCGGATTGCGCACCTGCTTCGTCGCGTCGAGCAGGCATTCCTCGGTGGTCAGCACGTCGCCCGCGCCGTTGCCGTCCATGGCCCCGCCTTCGAGCACCACCCGCCGGCCGTCGCGTTCGGGCACAACCACCTCCAGGCCCAGTTCGCCGCACACCCGCTCGCCCACGGCACTGTCCTTTTCATAATCCGGATACTTGGCCCAGCCGGTAAAGCCGAAGTCCACCGCGACCACCCGGCCGTCCCGGTGCACGAAAAACGGCATGAAATCCCGGGTCCAGCCCCGGTCCATGGGCGCGGTGAAGATTTCCACCAGCCCCATGTCCGCGCCCACGTCGCGCAGCACCCGCCGCGCCTTGGCTTCCTGCGCGCCGTCGCGCACGAGCAGGCGCACCTTTTGGCCCGCGCCCGTGGTCTTGCGGACCATCTCGCCATACACCCAGGCAATGGGGGCGAACTTGCCCGGCCAGTCCGTCACATTGCCCGGCCAGGCCAGCCATACCGCCGCCTGGGCCCCGAACTCCGCCGGCCATATGATGTTGTTGTCAGGCATGGGAGGTCCTTTTGGGAGGGGAGAAGGAGTAGCTGGGGGGGCGGGAACCCCTTTTTTGAA
>NZ_AECZ01000047.1 GCF_000179555.1 Solidesulfovibrio fructosivorans JJ] | reverse complement strand
TTTTATAACGGGGTTAGAGTTGTCCCTGCTCGGCACGGAGAAACCCTGACCCTGATTGAAAGTTTTTGAGGGTGGGGGTCCGGGGGAGGGAACTTTTTTCAAAAAGTTCCCTCCCCCGGCTCCTTCCCGCCCTATCCCTTCACCTCCCCATGCCCGGGGCGCACTTGCCGTGTGGCAAAAAACATTCTAGGAAATGGCGGGGTTTATTCATCCAAGGAGGTCCCTATGGAGTTTCGAGGCGCAATCACGGCATTGGTGACGCCATTTCGAAACGGCGAGGTTGATGAAGAGGCCTTCCGCGCCTTTATCGAATGGCAGATCGAGCAGGGCATCCACGGACTCGTTCCCTGCGGCACCACGGGCGAATCCGCCACGCTGTCCCACGAAGAGCACAAACGAGTGGTTCGCATCTGCGTGGACCAGGTCAAAGGCCGCGTACCGGTATTGGCCGGGGCCGGGTCCAACAACACCCGCGAAGCCATCGAGATCACCAAGGACGCCAAAGACGCCAAAGCCGACGGGGCCCTGCTGATCACCCCCTATTACAACAAGCCCACCCAGGCCGGACTCATCGCCCACTTCAAGGCCATCGGCGAGCGGGTGGATATTCCGTTTATCGTGTACAACGTGCCGGGGCGCACTTCGGTCAACCTGCTGCCCGAGACCCTGGCCGTCATGAAGAAGCAAATTCCCCAGGTGGTGGGGATCAAGGAGGCCACGGGCGACCTCAACCAGGTTTCCCGGGTGATCGAATTCTGCGGCGAGGACTTCATGGTCCTTTCCGGGGACGATCCCACCGGCCTGCCCACCATGGCCATCGGCGGACGCGGCATCATTTCCGTGGTGTCCAACTTCGCCCCGGCCAAGATGGCCGCCATGTGCGACGCGGCTTTGGCCGGCGACCTGACCAAGGCCAAGGCGCTTCATTACGAGCTCAGCCCGCTGTACCGGGCGGCCTTTATCGAAACCAATCCGGTGCCGGCCAAGACCGCCCTGGAAATGATGGGCCGGTTCCCCCTCGAGGTGCGCCTGCCCATGGTGCCTCTGCAACCCCAGAACCGGGAAAAGCTTAAAACAGCCTTGGCCGCGGCCGGACTGGTGTAGCCCAGCCGCTAAGCCTGCTGCCGTGCGACGGGCCTTCCGGGCGGAGGGCCCGTCGCGCGTTTTGGACGCCATGAACGATTCTTCCCTGCGCATCATACTGGACGACGCCGAAGTGGCTTTCGGCGGCCGGCCGGCGCTTCGCGGCATCTCCCTCACCGTCGCTCCCGGCGAGCGCTGGCTGGTCCTCGGCGGCAACGGGTCGGGCAAATCGACCTTGCTGCGGCTTTTGCGCGGCGACATCTGGCCCACCGACGACGGCCGGGATCGCCGCATCTACCGGATGGCGGGCCGGCCCGACCGGGCCTCGCCCATCGGCCTGCGCCCGCGATTCGGCATCGTTTCCCCGGAAATCCAGCGCACAACCAAGCGCCTGTGCGCCCACCAGCCGGCAAGCGCCGTGATCCTGGCCGGGCCGCGCGACGCGATTTACATCCAGGGACGCCCCACGGCGGCGGAACTGGAAACCCTGGATGCCGTCCTGGAGCGCCTGAACATCACCCACCTGGCGGATACCCCGGTGGAAGCGCTTTCCAACGGCCAGTTGCGGGCCGTGCTTCTGGCCAGGGCGCTGGCCTGCCGGCCGCTGATCCTTTTTCTGGACGAATTTCTCGACGGCCTGGACGACGCGGCCCGGGACACGGCCCAGCAGGCGGTGGGCCAGGCGGCCGCCGACGGCGCGGCGGTCGTGCTGACCAGCCATCAGGGCGCGGCATTGCCGCCGGGAGAAGCCAAGGGAATCACCCTTGCCGGCGGACGCATCATCGACGCCGGCGACGCGAAGACCGTGCTCGAGCGCTATCGCAAGAGCATGATCGTAGGCGGGGCCACTACGGCCGCGACCGCCCCGCTCGTCCCCGAAAGCGCCGCCACGATCCCGGACGGCCCGCCGCTGGTCGTCCTGGAAAACGCCTCGGTGTTTTTAAACCGCCGGGAAGTGCTCCACGCCGTGAACCTGACCGTTCGCCCAGGCGGGCACATGGGGCTCGTCGGGGCCAACGGCGCGGGCAAATCCACGCTTTTGAAGCTCATTGCCGGCGAATACCATCCGGCCCTCGGCGGCCGGGCGGTGCGGCCCGGGCTGGCCGCGCCGGAGGGCTTTACCGACCTGCGCGACATCCGCAAGCGCATCGGCATGGTGTCCTTCGAGCTGGAAGCGGATTACGACAAGGAGCTGCCGGCCCTGGAGCTGGTCGTCTCCGGCATCTCGGGAACCATCGGCCTTTTCGCCGCGCCCATGGACAAGGACATCGCGGCGGCCAAACGGTGGATGGAATTTTTCGGCGTGGCCGAACTGGCCGAGCGCCGGCTGGGGCAACTTTCCGCCGGGCAGACGCGCCGGCTCTTTCTGGCCCGGGCCATGGTCGGCGAACCCAGGCTGCTGCTTCTGGACGAACCATTTTCCGGCCTGGACGGCCCGTCGCGGCGTGTGGCCATGCAGGCCGTGTCCGCCGCGGCGCGCGCCGGGGTCACGGTGCTTGCCGCCGTGCACCAACGCGGCGACATCATCCCGGAAATCGAAACCGTGCTGCGCATCACGGCCGGCCGCCTCGCGCCGCTTTAGTAGTGGAGGCGGTGGAAGCGTAAAATGAGACCGGGGGGAAACCTTTCTGAAGAAAGGTTCTCCCCCCGGGCCCCCTTTCCAAAGACTTTCAACGATAACAGCCTGTCACCGTTAAAAATTTTTTGGAGGGGAGAGCGCGAGAGGGGAACCCTTTTTTCAAAAAGGGTTCCCCTCTCGCACATCTTCAATCTTCCTTCTCTTCCAAATCTTCCTTCTCTTTCACGCCCGACGGGGTCACCACGATGACGTTGCCCGCGATTTTGGAGTTGGGCACGATGATGGTTTCGCCCGTATCCGAGCGGATGACGGTATTGAACACGTCGATGTCCGTGACGATGCCGGCCGCGCCCGAAGCTCCGGGCACGCTCACCCGGTCCCCCACCCGGAAGAACCGGAACAGCAGCAGCATCACCCCCGAGGCGAAGTTGGACAGCGTATCCTTGAGCGCCAGGGATACGGCCAAACCGGCCGCGCCGAAAAGGGCCAGCAGCGAGCTGACGTTGAACCCGAGCTGGCCGAGCGTGGCAATGACGACCACGAGATAAAGACCGTAGCGGGTGAGGCTGCCGGCAAAGGAAAGGACCTCCTGGGGCACCTTGCGCCCCCGCAGCACCCGCACCAGCAAGGCGGCGACGCGCCCGGACACCCAGACGCCGGCCGCAAAAAGAAGCAGCGCCGACATGATCTTGCTGCCGAGCGACAGGGCCAGGGGCACGATCTGGTCGGCGAAAAACGCCTTGCCGCCCACGGACAGCCGGGTGCGCCCGCCCACCGTCTCCATGGCCACGGGCACGGCGGCGGCGGCATTGTCCTTGAGAGCGGCCACAGTCTTGTCCACGGCGCCCTTGGCGGCATCGGTCGGCGAAGCGGCGGCTTCGGGCGTAGCGGCAGCCGGTGCGGCGGCCCCGGCGGACTGCGCCGGGGCGGGCTGCGCGGCGGCGGGAGCTGGCGCTGTGGCGGACGGAGCCTTGCCGTCGGTGAGGGCATGTTCCTTGAGCGGCTGCGTGGCCTGCGGGGCCTTTTCCGGCCGCAGTTCGACGCTTTCCGGCGGTCCGTCCGGCAGGGTCGGGATGCCGGGCAGTTTACCGGGCTGGGCGGATTGGCCGCCGGCCGGGATGAGGATGGCCCGGCCGAGTTGAAGGCGGGACGGCTCCAGGCCGGGATTGGCTTTGAGGATCGCGGCGACGCTGACGCCGTAGCGCTGGGCCAGCAGGCTTATGGTGTCGCCGGATTTGATGACGTGCTTGACCGGCGCGGCGGCCAGCAGCATGACCTGGGCCGGTTCCCCGGTGCGGGAAAAGCAGGGGCCGACGTCCGTGACCAGCATGCAAAGCGCCAGAACCGTCGTCAGCGCGAAAAATTTCGCCGCATCACCAAGCATCGCCACCTCCTTGCGCCCGCTGCCGTCGGGGCGGGAAGCGCCCCTCTCCCGCGAACCATGGCCAAAAGCTAGCATATGCGGTGCGGTTTTGCCAAACGCGGCCGCATGTTACGAATCCACGTCAACAGGCCGGCATCTCCGCGCCGCTCCCGTCATTGAAAGACGAATTCGGTAAAGTAGACGTTTTTGACCTTGCCCGGGCCGGTGTACTTGCTGAAAAGCAGGATAAGATCCCTTCGCAGGGCCATCTTGCCGGCGCTGGTCATCAGGTCCTCGGCCAGTTTGGACGAGAGAAAGAAAATCAGGTCCTGCTTGCAGTCGGCGTCCGTCAGCCGCTCGGCCGAGGCATTGTCCTCGCATTGCACGTCGAGGGTGAGGTGCAGGAAGCGGTACCCCGTGTTGCTGAGCACATTGACGGTCATCGGGCCAATCACGATGGCGCCGTTTTCGGCCTTACCGGCTTCCTTCTTCTCGCCGCCCGTGGCATCGCCGCCGTGCCCCCCCTCCGAGGAAGCCATGAGCATGGATGGCGACGGGGGCACCAGCAAAAACGCCAGGACGAGCAGGCCGACCTTCATAAGCTTGTTCATGCCGCGAGCGCCTCCTTCCTGGCCCCAGGCGGCCCGCGTCGCCCGGAGAAATCTTGCGCCGCGCGGCGGCGCATGGAACATGTTAGGCCGGCCCACGGTTTCTGTCCACGGCCGGAGCTTATAACCGGGACAGGCGCCGCAGGCCGGCCAGATCGCCGTCGGGAATTATGCCCTGTGTTTCCCGCCGGTTTCCCTGCCGGAATCTTACAATCCGTTTAGGAGGATCGGGAATCCCCCCGGGCCTTGGCCTGCCGCCGGCGGGCGTGGAGGATGGGTTCGGTATAGCCGTTTGGTTGCTCGCGCCCCTTGAAAATGAGGTCGCGCGCGGCGGCGAAGGCAACACTTCCCTCGAAGTCCGCGGCCATGGGCGTATAGGCCGGATCGCCGGCGTTTTGCCGGTCCACCACGGCCGCCATGCGCATAAGCACATCCATCACCCGCGCCTCGTCGCAGATCCCGTGGCGCAGCCAGTTGGCGATGTGCTGGCTGGAAATGCGCAGCGTCGCCCGGTCCTCCATGAGTCCGACATCGCTTAGGTCCGGCACCTTGGAGCAACCGATGCCCTGGTCCACCCAGCGCGAGACGTAGCCGAGGATGCTTTGGGCATTGGTCTCGAGCTCCCGGGTCACCTCTTCGGGCATGGGCCGCGCCGCGCCCAGAAGCGGCGGGACGAGGAGGTTCTCGCGGTCGGCCCGGACACGGCCGGCCAGTTCGCGCTGGCGGTCGAAGACGTCCGTTGCGTGGTAGTGCATGGCATGGAGCGTTGCGGCCGTGGGTGACGGCACCCAGGCGCAGTTGGCCCCGGCCCGGGGATGTTCGATCTTGGCCGCGACCATCTCGGCCATCTTGTCCGGCTTGGCCCACATGCCCTTGCCGATCTGGGCCCGGCCGGAAAAACCGCAGCCAAGCCCCACGTCCACGTTGCCGTCCTCGTAGGCCGCCATCCAGGCCGTTTCGCGCATGGCCGCCTTGGCCACCACCGGCCCGGCCTCCATGACGGTGTGGATCTCGTCGCCGGTGCGGTCGAGAAAGCCGGTGTTGATGAAGATGATGCGCTCCTTGGCCGCGCGCACGCATTCCTTGAGATTGAGCGACGTGCGCCGCTCCTCGTCCATGACGCCGATCTTGAGGCTATTGCGGGGAAGGCCCAGCGCGTCCTCCACCCGGCTGAAAAGTTCGCAGGCAAAGGCGACCTCGTGGGGCCCGTGCATCTTGGGCTTGACGATATACACGCTGCTGGCGCGACTGTTGCGAAGGCGGCCGAGGCCGCGCAGGTCGTGGAGCCCGACGAGCCCCGTGACCATGGCGTCGAGCATGCCCTCGGGAATTTCGTTTCCGGCCGCGTCCAGGACCGCGTCCGTGGTCATGAGGTGGCCGACATTGCGCACGAGCAGGAGGCTTCGGCCCGGGATCGCGACCGCCGACCCGTCCGGCGCGTCGTAGGTCCGGTCGGGGGCAAGCCCCCGCTCCACCACCTTGCCGCCCTTTTCGAACCGGGCGGTCAGCTCCCCCCGGAAAAGCCCGAGCATGTTGCGGTAGGCAAGGGCCTTGTCGGGCCCGTCCACCACGGCCACGGAATCCTCGCAGTCGAGAATGGTGGTCACGGCCGATTCGAGGATGACGTCGCGCAGTCCCGAGGGGCTGGCCGCGCCGACAGGGTGCGTGCGGTCGAAGACAAGCTCGATGTGCAGGCCGTGATTGCGGAGCAATATCTTTGTCGGCGCGTCGGGGCCGCCCACATAGCCCACGAACCGTTCCGGCCGGGCGAGGCCGGTGGTCTGGCCGCCCACGAAGGTCACGAGAAGCGCGCCGTCCTTTACGGCGTAGGCGGTCACGTCGGCATGGCGGCCGTAGGCCAGCGGCACGGCCATATCGAGAAAGGCGGCGGCATAGGCGACCACGGCCGCGCCGCGCGTGGGGTTGTAGCCCGGCCCTTTGGCCGCGCCGCCGGTCTCTGGGATGACGTCCGTGCCGTAAAGCGCGTCGTAGAGGCTGCCGAAGCGGGCGTTGGCCGCGTTTATGGCGTAGCGGGCGTTGGTTACGGGCACTACGAGCTGGGGGCCGGGAACGACGGCGATTTCCGCGTCCACGCCGGTCGTTTCGATGGCGAAATCCGGCCCTTCGGGGAGCAGGTAGCCGATGCCGGCCAGGAAGCACTTGTAGGCTTGCGGGTCGTGGGGCTGGCCGGCGCGCTGCTGGTGCCAGACGTCGATGGAGGCCTGCATGGCGTCGCGGCGGACGAGGAGTTCGCGGTTGCCGGGGCCAAGCTCGGCCACGATGTCGGCCAGGGCGGCGAAAAAGGCGTCCTTGTCGATGCCTGTCCCGGGCAGGATTTCGGCCGCGAGGACGTCGTGCAGGGTCTTTTCCACGGACAGGCCGGCTATGGCGATACGCTCGTCTGGCATGGCGGTGCTCCTTGCGTGGGCGAAACAGACAATCGTCCCTGTCGGACGAATGAGGATCGGGAACTTGTACGAGATTTGGGGCGGCGCGCCTAGGGGAAAGGGGCCGGCACGGTGAAAAGCGGCTTGAAGACGCCGCCGGCGGACGCAAGAACGCGTCCACCGACGGCGCGACGTGCGTCAGGAAATGACGATATCTTCCAGGCTCTTGCGCTTGCGGGGAAAGACCTCCGCCTCGTCCGGCCAGCCCACGGCCATGATGTTGACCACCCGATACCCCTCGGGAAGGTGAAAGCGCGACTTGATGTTGGCCTCGTCGAACATCCCCACCCAGCAGGTGCCAAGCCCCATTTCCGTGGCCCGCAGCATCAAGAACGCCTCGGCTATGGCCGTGTTCATGGCGCAGGCGCCGAACTTGGCCTGCTCGGCCGCCGCCGCCTCCCGGGCCACATAGGCGTCGATGCCGTCCATGGGCTCGCCCTCGATCAGCTTGTTGTCGCGGAAGAAAAACGCCGCCGCCTGGGAATCCTTGATGTAATGGGCAAGGTCCACACAGCTTATGATGATGGCCGGCGCGGCGGAAAGCCAGCCCTGCTTGCGCGTGGCTTCGCTCGTGCCGAACCAGGCCAGGTCCGCGGCGGCGGTGACGACCTTGAAACGCCAGGGCTGGGAATTGAGGCTCGAGGGCGCATTGCGGGCCGCCTCGATGAGTTCCGTAATTTCGCCTTCGGTCAACGCTTTCTTGGCAAAGGCGCGCACGCTGTGGCGCGCGGCAATGGCATCCTTCACGCTCATGGACATGACGCATGTCTCCTTTGTTTTTTTGTCGTGGCAGACGGCCGTCCAACGTGACGGCCGCATGTTTGTCCTAGCGCCCCGCCGGCCCTACGGGAAGCCCCGTTTCTGTCGGGGCCTTGCCTGATCCTGCGAAATCGCGCATTTTCGAGCGCACGACAAGCGCCGAACCCCTGCCAAGGACACTCCCGTGACGCCGGCCGCCTCTCTTCTCCGCGATCGTCTGGCCGCCCTGCTCGCTGCCCAGGCAACGAGCGACGGCTTTTCCCCGACGCCCCTTCCCGGCGTGCGCTACGCCCGGGCCATGCGCCATTTTCCCCTGGCCCCGGTGCTTTACGAGCCGTCCATCGTGCTTTTGGCCACGGGCAAAAAGCGGGCCGTGTGCGGCGAAACGGTCCACGAACTCGATCCCGGGCATTATTGGGTGGTGGCCGCGCCGCTGGCCTTTGCCTGCGAAAGCCTGGGCTCGCCCGAAGCGCCGCTCTACGGGCTGTCGGTGCGGGTGGAGCCGGCGGTGCTCGGCGAATTGCTGCTGGAGATGGACGAGGATACGCCCGCTTCGGTCGATGTGGCCGGCATGTGCGCCTCGCCCATGACCGAGGAGATCGCCGACGCGGCGGTGCGGCTGGCCGCCTGCCTCGCCTCGCCGCTCGACGCGCGCCTGCTCGGGCCCGGCATCGTGCGGGAGATCGTCTACCGGGCCCTTCGCGGCGACCAGGGCGCGGCCCTGCGGGGGCTGGCCGCGCACAACGGTCGCCTGCGGGCCATCGCCCGGGTGCTGCGGCGCATCCACGCGGAATACGCCACCCCCCTCGACGTGGAGAAACTGGCCCGCGAGGCGCATATGGGCCTTTCGACGTTTCACCATGCCTTCCGGGCGGTCACGGCCAGCACGCCGCTCAAATATTTGAAGACCGTGCGGCTGCACAAGGCTCGGGCGTTTCTGGCCGAGCCCGGGAGAACGGCCGGCGACGCCGCAAGGCTTGCGGGCTACGCCAGCGCTTCGCAGTTCTCGCGCGAGTACAAGCGGCATTTCGGGGCGAGCCCGTCGGAAGAGGCGGCCCGGCTCAAAGGCGGCGAAGGCTGACGGACCGGATCAGCCTATCCGGCTGGCGTCCCCGCCTGACGCGGCGGCATCGAGGGGGCGGACCTCGGCGGCGATACGGTCGGGAAGCAGATCGTCCTCGGCTTTTTCGATTTCATAGTCCCGCTGCAAATTGAGCCAGAACCCGGGCGTATTGCCGAAAAAACGCGCCAGTCGGAACGCGGTTTCCGTGGTGATGGCCCGTTTGCCGTGAATGATTTTGTGCACCGTCACGGGCGGCACGCCAAGACGCCTGGACAGCGCGTTTTGCGAAAGTCCAAGCGGCTTCATGAAATCCTCGTACAGGATTTCGCCGGGATGGATGGGGGGAAGCTTTGCCTCGATGTCCATAGCCTGTCCATTCTCTATTGCTAATGGTAATCGACGATTTCGACCTGATGGGCATTGCCGTTTTCCCAGACGAAACAAATCCGGTAACGGTCGTTGATCCGAACCGAAAATTGCCCTTTTCTGTCCCCACTCAGCTTTTCCAGCCTGTTTCCCGGCGGGATCGCCATGTCCTGCAAACGTTCCACGGCATGGAGCTGACGCAATTTGCGCCGGGCCGTCCGCTGCAAGTCTGCCGGCAATCGCGGCATGGGCACCCGCCGCAAAAACAGCGCTTCGATATGGGGGCAGGCGAAATCAAGGATCATTATCTTTCAGGTAATACTAAGCAGGTTCCAGGTCAAACCCGTCTGCGCTTTCCGGACAATTCTCGCCCAGCGAAAAGACCGCCATATATTCCTGGTTGCCTTTCGGTCCCTTGACCTTGGACGGCACCACGCCGGTGAGCGTGAGCCCGAGCTCGTCGCGGGCGAACTCCGTGACCCGGGCGATCGCCTCCTGGCGATGCGCCTCCTCGCGCACCACCCCGCCCTTGCCCACCTTGTCCGGCGTCAACTCGAACTGCGGCTTGACCAGCACCGCCACCAGTCCCCCGGGCAGCAGAAAACGCACGCAGGCCGGCAGCACCTTGGTCAGCGAGATGAAGGAGACGTCGGCCACAACGACATGAACCGACTCGGGCAAGAGATCGTCCGGCGCATGGCGCAAGTTGACCTGCTCCATGGACACCACGCGCGCATCGGCCCGCAGCTTCTCGTGCAGCTGGGCCGTGCCCACGTCCACGGCGTAGACCCGGGCCGCGCCGTGCTGGAGCAGGCAGTCCGTGAATCCACCCGTGGACGCGCCGGCATCAAGGGCCACAAGGCCCGAAAAATCGAGCCCGAAAGCCTCGATGGCCGTTTCGAGCTTGCCCCCCCCCCGGCTGACGTAGCGCTCGCCCTGCTCCAGGCAAAAGACCGTGCCCGCCGGGAACATCCGCCCCGGCTTGTCCACGATCGTCTCCCGGCCGTCGGCCACGACCCGCACCAGGCCGGCCATGACCAGCCGCTTGGCCCGCTCCCGCGTATCGGCCAGTCCCTGCTCGCACACGAGCTGGTCCGCCCGGAATTTTTCCTTGGCCATGGCTCCCCCCGCAAAAACGCCGTCGGGCGTTCTCCAAGCCCCCGGCGGAAAAAGCGCCGTTTATCCCCAACGGTCGGTCGAAGAGCCGGCGCTCCCCAACCTCCCCATACGGGAGGACGTATTTTACGTCCGCAATTTATGAGAAGGACGCGCTACGCGTCCGCGTCACGACGCCCGAGAATGCGCCGCAATGTATCCTTGGAAATTTCCAGTTCCCGACAGGCGGCATTGCGATTGCCGCCGTGCCGCTCCACCGCCTCGCGCGCCGCCAGAAAACGCACCTCGGCCATGGTCCGGCCGGAGCGCACCCCACATCCCCCTGCCGCGCCTCGCAAATCCTCGGGTAGATGGCAGGGCTCGATAACCTGACCCTGGCACAGAATGGCCGCGTACTCGATGATGTTTTCGAGCTCCCGGATGTTGCCCGGATAGTCATGGGCCATAAGCCGTTCCATGGCCTCGGGGCTTACCGAAGAAATGTGCTTGGTCAGGGCCATGCGGCAGCGGCCGAGCACCCGCTCGACCAGCAGCGGCACGTCGCCCGGCCGCTCGCGCAAGGGCGGGATGCGGATCACCACCACATTGAGGCGGTAATAGAGGTCCTGGCGAAACGTTCCCTCGGCCACCATGCGGCCCAAGTCGCGGTTGGTGGCGGCTATGACCCGCACATCCGCCGGCAGCGTCTCCACGCCCCCCAGCGGCTCGTATGACCGCTCCTGCAGGGCGCGCAATATCTTGGCCTGCATGGCATAGGGCAGATCGCCGATTTCGTCGAGCAAAAGCGTGCCGGAATCGGCCAGGGCGAACCGGCCCGGCTTGTCCCGGCGCGCGTCGGTAAACGCCCCGGATTTATAGCCGAAAAGCTCCGATTCCATGAGCTGCTCGGGCAGCGCGCCGCAGTTGACGGCCACGAACGGGCCGGAGCTTCGCTGGGAAAGCTTGTGGATGGCCCTGGCGAAGACTTCCTTGCCCGTGCCCGATTCGCCAAGGAGCAGCACCGTGGAGTCGCTCTGGGCGATCTGGGGCAACATGCGCACGATCTCGGACAGATGCGGATCGCAGGTGCCGAAATCGTCCAGCGGCTGCAACCCGGCCAGCCGGCTGACGAACCCGCCGCCCGACAGGTCGCGGAAGACCTGCACACCGCCGATGACCATGCCGCCCGTGGCCCAGATCGGGGCCACGCTCACGCACACGGGCACATTGGGACATCCCGCCCGCTTGAGCGTGACGATGCGGTTGGCGATGGGGCGCGCCTCTTCCATGCACTGGCGTAGCACGCACACCGACCGGCAGTTGGTGACGCCGAAGACCTCGCGACAGGTGCGGCCCACGGCATCGGCCGGATCGACGCGGGCGATCTCCCCCGCGGCAAGGTTGAAGTAGCGAACGATGAAATCGCGGTCCACGGCAAACACGCCATCGGCCACGTTTTCCAAGGCGAATGCGCTGGCGTCGTCGCCGGGAAAGGGGTCAAGGGGTCGCTTCATGCAGGCTCCGGCTAGTGTCTCGGCGTGATCGGAGTGTGCGCCCGAAGCTCGCCGGGGTCAATATCGACGGAAGCAAAAATCGTCCTCTCCCAACACCTCCCGACAGCACAAAATCATAACATATTGAAAAAATAAGATATCAAACTCGGCACGGAAAGTGCTTTTTTTCCCAATAGCACAGGGGCCACACCATAATTTTCACTCCAAGGAGACGTCATATGAATCTGAACCTGACCATCACCGGCATGTGCTGCGACTTGGCGCTGCATCCCGTCGACGACGCGACCGCCGCCCGGGTATGTCTGCTCGGCGAGAACCTGTACAAGACCAATTCCCTCGAATGGTGGCGCGCCAGCGGCAACAACACTTGCGGCATGCGCCTGACCGCCGACTCCCGGCTGGAGGCCAGGCTCGGCGACAAGCTCCTGGAGATCGAACCGTCCAAGGTTGCCACCGACGCTGTGACGCTCACCCAGCGCGAATGCATCGATAGCGGCGAAGACAAGGTGTGTCTGCTCGGCTACGACGACGAGTCCTGCTCCCACAGCTGGACCTGGAGCGGCGTCGAAGCGTTCGATCCGGCCAAGTTCCACTTCATCGTGCAGCGCTGGGACCATATCCTGGGCGTGGCCGATTACCTGGTGCTCGAAGACGTCCTGTACGACGGCCGCCCGGCCGACGGCGCGATCTGGGGCCAGAGCGAAGGCTTCACCTTCCGCGAGCCCCTGGTCGTGGGCATGGACGTGGTGCGCGCCGCCTGCGGCGTCCCGTCCGAGAAGGCCGCTTAGGGCGAGGAGAAGAGGCTGGGGGGGAACCTTGTCTTACGAATGGTTTCCCCCCAGGCCCCCCTTCCCAAGACTTTTAACAAGAAAAAAAACGCTATATCAGTCAGAACAAGTTAGAAAATTTAGGAAAGGGAGAGCGCGAGAGGGGCTACTGCCCTTTTTAAAGGGTTTCCCCTCTCGCCCCCCTCTTCGAAAAATCAACCAGGGACGGCGGGACCGACCCCTCCCGCATCCCGACCGCGGCGACCGTGTCCGGGTTTGCCAACCTCCTTCGCCGGGACGCGTTCGCCGATTTTTCCCGCCAGGCGCAGCCTTGGCCACCCGTAGGGAACCGGCACCCGAAGGGCCCCCAAGGCCGCGCCTTCTTTTGTTCCCGTAAGCAACGCGAAACGCCGGCCGGGGGGAATCCCCGGCCGGCGTTCGTTGGCTGATAAGGATTCGGGTGCTATTTGCGGGCGAGCCCCAGCTCCGCGACAATGGCCTCGGCGGCTTTCGCCGTGTAGTCCTCGGGCGAAAGCGACGCCTTGTCCGCGTCGGTCATCACGCCCCGGGGCCGGTTGACGAATTTCGGATCGGGCGTGATGCCGTAGGCTTCGGGGAAGGTGTTCTCGTAATACATCTCCTGGAAGCCGATGAACTTGAGATGGTGGGCCGTGGCGTCGAGCACCGAGATTTCCGAGGGCTCGACCAGCCCCAGCTCCCGGGCCTTCATGAGCCCGGCCAGGCATTCGCCGCCCTGGGTACAGCTGATATGCCCGTGGCGGTTGGCGGTGAGCATGCCTTCAATGATGGCCTGCTCGGTCACCTGCACCACCTGGAAGCTGCCAGGGCCGCCGATTTTCTCGTACTCGGCCGCGAAATGGGCCACGCGCGGGAACGAGACCGGATTGCCGATCATGGCCGCCTGGGCCACGGACGGCGTCACGGACACGGGCTCGAAATGGCGCTTGTCGGCCTCGGCCTCGTCGTAATAGCGCCAGACCGGGTCGGCATGATGCGACTGGACGCCGAAGATGCGCGGCAGGGAACGGATGACGCCGAGCTTTTTGAGCTTCAAAAAACCGCCCATGATGGCCGTGACGTTGCCGGCGTTGCCGATGGGCACGAACACGCACTTGCGGTAGGTGTCCCAGCCGAACCATTGGGCCACCTCGAAGGCGTAGGACTCCTGGCCCAGGATGCGCCAGGCGTTCTTGGAATTTAAAAGCGCCACGCGGTAGTTGTCGGCCAGATGCTCGACCACCTTCATGCAGTCGTCGAACACGCCCGGCACCTCGATGACCGTGGCTCCGCTGCCGAGCGGCTGGGCCAGCTGCTGCGGCGTGACCTTGCCCTTGGGCAGGATGACCACGGACTTGATCGGCCCGCCCACGTAGGCGGCGTAGAGCGCGGCCGAGGCCGAGGTGTCGCCGGTGGAGGCGCACACGGTCAGGACCGAATCCCAGTCGTTGACCCGCACCAGATGCTTCAAATAGCTAAACGCGCAGGCCATGCCCCGGTCCTTGAAGGAGGCGCTGGGGTTCTGGCCGTCGTTTTTATAGTAGAACGGCGCGCCGACCCGCTCGGTCAACGCCTCGTTGGCGGCCACGAGCGGGGTGTGCCCCTCGCCCAGGTAGACGATGTCCTCCTCGTCCATGACCGGAGCCATCAGCTCGTAATAGCGCAGCACGCCGCGAAGGGCCGTGGTGCGTGTGGCGGCGCGCTTGTCGAAAAGCGCCTGCCAATAGCTGGCCGGGTATTCGAGCAGGCTGTCGAAGGCCGTGTCCTCGAGCAGGAACACGCCGCCGCAATGCGGGCAGGTGTAGTACAGCTCCCGGATGTCGAAGCGCGCCTGGCAGCCCAGGCAGACATATTCCATCCTACCCCGGTACTTGGGGAAATCGTTGACCGTAATCATGCCGTTTCCTTCTTTAGGCCGGCCAGATCTGCCGGGCGGCGGCCACCCACATGACCACGCCGCAGGCCACCTTGGCCGTCATCCCGAACACCTTGCCGTACATGGCCCCCATGGCCGCGCGCCGGGATTCGGAATCCGTGCGCCCGTGGGCGCGCTCGAACACATAGCAGCCAAGGAAAGCCCCGGCAACGGCCCCGAACAGGGCCCCGATGCCAAGGAAAAACGGCGCGCCCAAAAGCGCCCCGGCCAAGGCGCCGAGAAATCCGCCCAGGTTGCCCTTGCCCGTGGCCCCGTAACGCTTGGCCCCGAACAGCTGGGCGAAAAGCTCCACCGCCTCGCCGGCCAGGGCCACGCACACGAGCAGCGCGTAAAACCCGAAGCCGAAATGCGGCGCGGAATGCAGGTAGTCCCATAAGGCAACGAGCCCGAGCAGGGCCCAATTGCCCGGCAGCCCAAACACGTGCAGGCCCAGACAGGCCAGAAGCACGAGCAGGAAAAGCACCGCCCAGACGATCGTCATGCGCCCCGCTCCCGGTTGTCCACCACGCGCTTGGCCTTGCCCTCGGATTTGGGCAGGGAGTTGCGCTCCACCAGCTCCACCCGCGGCGTGACCAGTATCTCGTCGCGAAGCCGCGAGGCGATGCGCTTTTGCAGGGAACCGAGCTGGCGCATGTCCTCGACGAAAAACTCGTCGCGGATCTCCACCTTGACCCGGATGTTGTCGATAAAGCCGTCGCGCTCGAGAATGATGAGGTAGTTCTCCCCCACCTCGGGCATGGACATGAGGATGCGCTCGATCTGCATGGGGAAAATGTTGCAGCCCTTGACGATCATCATGTCGTCGCAGCGCCCTTGCAGGCGGTCGATGCGGCGATGCTCCCGGCCGCAGGGGCAGGGTTCGGTCAGAAAACGCGTGATGTCGCGGGTGCGGTAGCGGATGATCGGCATGCCCTCGCGGCCGAGGCTGGTCATGACCAGCTCGCCGTACTCGCCGTCGGGCACGGGCTCGCCGGTGGCCGGGTCCACGATCTCGGGCAGGTAGGCGTCCTCCCAGACGTGCATGCCATGCTGCTCGGTGCACTCGAACGCCACGCCCGGGCCGTTCATTTCGGACAGGCCGTAGGAGTTGTAGCACTTCATGTCATAGAGCGCTTCCAGCCGGCGACGCGACTCCTCGGAGTAGGGCTCGGCCCCGACCAGGGCGATGCGAAGCGGCAGCGTGCGCGGATCGATGCCGAGTTCGGCGAAAATGGTGGTCAGATAAAGCGCATAGGACGGGATGATGTGGATGCCCGTGACCTTGAAGTCCATGAGCAGCTTGATCTGCCGATGGCTGTTGCCGGCCCCGGCCGGAATGGTCAGGCAGCCGAGCTTCTCCGCGCCGCAGTGGATGCCGAGCCCGCCGGTAAAAAGGCCGTAGCCGGACATGTTCTGGAAGACGTCGGTGCGCCGCAGCCCCACCATGTGCATGCACCGGGCCATGAGCGACGCCCACCAGTCCAGGTCCTTTTGCGTATGGTAGATGACCGTCGGCGTGCCCGTGGTGCCGGAGGAAACGTGCATGCGCACCATCTCGCTTTGCGGCATGGCAAGCACCTTGTCCGGATAACTGTCGCGCAAGTCCTGCTTGGTGGTAAACGGCAAGCTTTTTACGTCGTCCAGGCTTTTGACCGCATCGACGTCCAGACCGCATTCCTTGAACCGCTCTTTATAAAAAGGCGACTTGGCCGCCTGCCGCAGCGTCCGCTGCAAACGCATCAACTGCAAACGCTCGATCTCCAGCCTCGAAAGCTTTTCCGCTTCGTCGTAATACACGCTGCTTCCTTTTTGTGGAAAAGGTGGCCCCCTAACGCACCGCCGTGGCTATATGACTTTCCATGGGCACCACCAGACCGTCATCATCGAAAAAATCGCCCAGACGCCCAAGCATACGCCGGAACATCGCCGTCCTGTCCGCATCCGACATGGCGGCAATGTCCGCGGCAACCGGAAAGACGGACAGATACTCCGGTAAAAAACGCATTGGGTCGGGAAGCCGGGACACCAGAATTTCAAGCCGGACCCGGATGTCGCGGAAACCGGCCTCCCGCAGCAGGCCGCGCAAGTCCTCACGGGCGGAGAGCGAGGAAGAGACCTCAAACAAATCAATGGCTTTTTGTCCAAAGACTTCTTTCAATGCGTCAGCCACGACCGCAAATATCGGAATCCGCTCAAGCTCCCGCCAACAGGCGACAGCAACCCGCCCCTGCGGAACCAGCGCCTCCCGCATGCCCCGAAGCGCGGCCGGCTTGTCCGGAAAATACTGCAACCCCTGTTGGCACAGCGCCACGTCGTACGTGGGCGTCTCGCAGGCCAGACTCGAAGCGTCGCCGCGCCGCCAGTCGATGTCGGACAGGCCCTCGCGGTCCGCGAAGTCCTTTGCCGCCCACACCATCGCCTCGTTGTGGTCGAGGCCGGTCACGCCACCGGTTTCACCGACCCGCCTGGCGGCCTTGCGCGCCACGATGCCGGTGCCGCAGGCCACGTCGAGCACCAGGTCCCCCGGGCCGATCCCGGCAACAGCAATCAGCTTTTCGGCCCACTGGCCCATCCAGGCCGGGACGATGGAACGCTCATAGGCCTCCGGCCCGCTTCGCGACAAGAGCCATTCGAATCGTGTCGTCTGGACATCCATGGTCTGCGTCTCCCCCAATACGGCGACCTGTGATCGCCTGATTTTTGGCGCAGGCTATAAGCCCACGCAACGCCGCCATCAAGCCGGGCTCACCGCCGGCAGGGCGTCACATGCCCATTTCGGACGGGGGCGGGATATCAGAGAGGTTCTCGAATGCCGTGGATTCCTTGAGAAAGGTCAGACGGACCATGCCGGTCGGACCGTTTCGCTGCTTGCCGATGATGACCTCGGCCACGTTGTCCTCGGGCGTTAGCTCCTCTTTCTTCTTATAGGCGGCGCCGCGGTAGAGAAAGATGATGACGTCGGCGTCCTGCTCGATGGCTCCGGATTCGCGCAGGTCGGACATCATGGGGCGCTTGTCGGCGCGCTCCTCGACCTTGCGGTTGAGCTGCGACAGGGCAATCACCGGCACATGCAGCTCCTTGGCCAGGGCTTTCAGGTTCCGGGAGATGTCGGAAATTTCCTGTTCGCGCGAATCGATGTGGCGCGCGGACCGCATGAGCTGCAAGTAGTCCACGACCACGAGTCCCAGGCCGTGTTCGGCCTTGAGCCGCCGGCAGCGGGCGCGCAGGTCCATGGTGGTGATGGCGGCGGTGTCGTCGATGAAGATGGGCGACGGGGACAGGTTGTTGGCGGCGTCGTAGAGCCGCGACCAGTCCTCGTCGTCGAGGCGTCCGCGCCGCAGCTTGGCCAGGTCGACCTTGCCCCAGCAGCACAGCATGCGTTGCATGATCTGCTCCATGGACATTTCCAGGGAGAAGATGGCGGTCGGCACGTTGTGCATGACGGCGGCGCGCATGGCCATATTCATGGCGAAGGCGGTCTTGCCCATGGAGGGGCGGCCGGCGACGATGATGAGGTCCGAGGGCTGGAGCCCGGCGGTGTATTCGTCGAACTGGTAGTAGCCGGTGGGCACGCCGGTGACCAGCTCCTTGTTTTCCATGCGCTTTTCGATCTGCTCGAAAACGCGGGTCACAAGGTCCTTGGAGCTGTGCAGCCCCCGGGTGGAGCGGGCGTCGGCGATGGAAAAGATGGCCTGCTCGGACTCGTCGAGCAGCGTTTCGGTTTCCTGGCCGCCGTCGTAGCAACGGGTGATGATGTCGAGGGCGGTGGTGATGAGCTTTCGCTGGACGGCCTTTTCCCGCACGATGCCGGCGTGGTGCAGGGCGTTGGCGGCGGAAACGGTGGAGGCGGTGAGTTCGGCCAGGTAGGTCGGGCCGCCGACCTCCTCCAGCTTGCCGGCCGCGCGCAGGGCCTCGGCCAGGGAGACCAGGTCGATGGGCGCGTTCTTGGCGGAGAGCCCGAGGATGGACTGAAAGATGAGGCGATGGGCCGGGGAATAAAAGTCATCCTCGCCGACCAGATCGACGAGATTATAGAGAACGGAGTTCTTGAGCAAGACCCCCCCCAAAACGGCCTGTTCGGCCTCGAGGTTCTGGGGGGGGATCTTTTTAAGGACGTCGGCGGAGACCCGCTCCAGGGCCTGCCCGGTCAGCGGTTCGCCGCTTCCGGCCAGTCCGGAAGACTTCTGGCTACGCGGTTTCTTCCTCGGGCTGTCCACTGGCTTCTTCGGCCTGCGGCGCGACTTCGGCCGCTTCGGCGGTTTCACCCTCGGCGGCGACAGGAGCTGCCGGCTCTTCTTCCTCGTAGCCGCCCTGGCGCTTGACGGTCACGTTGACCACGCCGCGCAGCTCGGGCAGGAGCTTCACCGCCACTTCGTACTGGCCCAGGGCGCGGATGGGCTCGTCAAGGACGATCTTCTTGCGGTCGACCTCGACGCCCTGCTCGGCCAGCTTGTCGGCGATGATGGCGGAGGTGACGGAGCCGTAGAGCTTGTCGCCCTCGCCCACGCGCACCTCGATGATGATTTCGGCGGCGGCGAGCTTGTCGGCCAGCGTCTGGGCGGCGGAGGCAAGGGCGTCGCGCTTGGCCTGCAATTTTTTACGCTCGTTTTCGAAACGGCGCATATTGGCGTCGGTGGCCAGCATGGCCAGGCCCTGGGGGATCAGGTAATTGCGGCCGTAGCCGGGCTTGACGGCGACCTTGTCGCCGAGGCGGCCCAGATTCTCCACGTCCGCGCGCAAAATGAGTTCCATGGGTCTCTCCCTTACATTTTCTTGAGGAGCTCGGCGCTGTGGGTGGCCGTGTAGTACAGAAGGGCCATCTGCCGGGCGCGCTTGATTTCAACGGTCAGGCGGCGCTGGCATTTGGCGCAGGTGCCGGTGATGCGCCGGGCGATGATCTTGCCGCGATCCGTGACGAAATCCTTCAGGATGTCCGGACGCTTGTAATCCACAGGCAGGTTCTTGTTGGCGCAGAAACGGCAGAACTTCTTCTTCGGGGTGAATTTCTTCTTATAGGCCATGACTTACGCTCCCTCGGGCACGAACTTGTCGGCGAGCTTGACGGTAATGAACTTCATGATGCCGTCGGTGATGCGCACGATCCGCTCGAACTCGGCGATGGCCGGGGCCGGGGCGGCGAATTCGAGGCGGGTGTAATGGCCGCGCGTCTTCTTCTCGACGGGATAGGCCAGCTCGCGCATACCCCATTCGTCCACGGTCAGCATGGTGGCCTGCTGGCGTTCGAGAACCCCCTGGAGGTTCTCGATGATCTCCTGCCGGTTTTCGGCCGCCAGCTCCGGAGAGAGCAACAGCAGCGCTTCGTATTTCCGCATGGTTCCTCCTTATGGTCCATGGCCCTTTCTCGGGGGCTAAGCCCTCATTGGAAAGAGCAAGGCGAAGGGGAGTCGTTACCCGTAAGCCTGTCCCCTGTCAAGGACCCCGGCCGCGACTTGCCAACCGGGCGCGGACAGGGGTAAAACCGGTCGCATCATGAGCCGCCAGGCGGCCCAAAGCCTGCCGAGGAGCCCATGCGCATCCGCACAAAACTGCTTTGCATCCTGCTTGTCCTGACCCTGCCGCCGCTTCTCGTCGTCAGCTATTACGCCCTGCGCGAGGGCAAGCTGCTCGGCCGGGAACTGGCCGAGAGAACGTCGAATTCCTTCAGGCATTCCTCGGAGCAGGAACTGGCCCTGATGGTCGACCTCATCGGCGAGGACCTTAACGACAACCGGCAAAAGCTGGAACTGGCCCTGACCCTGCTGTCCCGGGAGGCAGCCCTGTCCCTGGGGGAAACGCCTCCGCCCAAGGCCCGGGTCTTCTACGACCGGGATTTCACCGCCGCCGGCGGTCTGCCGGCCGGAACGACGCCCCTGGCGACCGCCTTCGACCGGGGCATCACGGCAACCGGCGACGCCATGTCCTTCAGCCTTTCCCCCAAGGCCCCGGCCAGGGCCCATGCCGACGAGGCGGCCAGGCTGTCGCGGCTTTTGCCCACCTTCCAGTCCCTGGAGCGCACCCTTGGCGACAATATGATGTGGGCCTACGTAGCCCTGCCAAGCGGACTCATGTGTTCCTATCCCGGCCATGGCCAGCTTCCCGAGGGCTACGATCCGCTCGAACGCCCCTGGTACAAGGCGGCCACGGCCCGCCAGGGAGAGGCCTGGAGCATCCTGGTCGACGCCTCGAGCGGCCGGCTCGTGGCCACGGTCTCCAGGCCCATTCGGGACGCCACCGGCGGACTCCTGGGCGTGGCCGCCCTCGACGCGCCGCTCGAAACCATGCTGCCGGAAAGCGATCTCTCGCACCGCTGGGGCGAAGGCGTGCGGGCGCTCATCGTCCACGCCCCGGACGGCAAACACCTCGTGGTGCTGGCCAGCCGCGATTTCATGCCCGCCTCCCACGGCTGGGACACCCCGCTGAATCCGGTGCCCCTGGCTTCCGCCGACACGCAGGCCCAGGCCGGACTCGCCCGGGACATCGACGCCCGCAAATCGGCCCTGGTCCCGCTGCGTGTGGGCGACACGGACTATTTCGCGGTGCTCAAGCCCTTTCCCGACACCCCGGCCGGGCTGCTCGTGCTGGTGCCCAAGGCCGCCGTGCTGCATCAGGCGGATTCGGCCGAATCGGCCATCCTGGCGCGCACCAAGCGCATGCTGGCCGTGGTCGTGGTCGTGGCCGTGGTGGCCCTGCTCGCGGCAGCGCTTCTGGCCTATTTCGGCGCGAAGGCGGTGACCAAGCCGGTGACGGCCCTTTGCCGGGCCACCAGCCGGCTGGCCCAGGGCGACTTGCAGGCCAGGGCCCCGGTTTCCGGCCGGGACGAGCTGGCCGAACTGGCCGCCTCCTTCAACAACATGGCCCCGAAGTTGGCCGAACGGCTGCGGCTCAAGCAGGACATGCAACTCGCCATGGAGGTGCAGCAAAACCTGCTGCCCGCCGCCCCGCCGGCCGTACCCGGCCTCGACATCGCCGGGGGCACGATCTTTTGCGACGAAACCGGCGGCGACTATTTCGACTACCTCCAGTTCAACCGCTCCGGCGCGTCCGGCATCGACCTGGCCGTGGGCGACGCCACCGGACACGGCATCGCGGCGGCCCTTTTCATGGCCACCGGCCGGGCGCTTTTGCGCGGCGGCCAGGGCAACGACCCGTCGCCGTCCGCCCTGCTCACCCTTGTCAACCGGCTCTTGTGCCGCGACACGGCCGATTCCGGCCGGTTCATCACGCTCTTCTTCCTGCGCCTGGAAAATGGCGGCATAGGCCCCGATGGACAACTGCTCTGGTCCCGGGCCGGCCACGATCCGGCCCTGATCTACGATCCGCGAAACGACGCCTTCGAGGAACTCATGGGATCGGGGCTACCGCTAGGGATTCTCCCGGATTACGCCTACGAGGAGCAAAGCCACCCGGGGCTCGTCCCGGGACAGATGCTGGCCCTCGGCACCGACGGCATCTGGGAGGCCCGCAACCCGGCCGGAGAAATGTACGGCAAGGACCGGTTCCGGGAAATGCTGCGCACCCACGCCGCCGCCACGGCTGCGGAAATCCTGGCCGCCATCCACAAGGACGTGGCCGACTTCCAGGCCGGCTCACCGCGCGACGACGACATCACCTTGGTGGTCATAAAAGCTGTGTAAAGGAGGAACCGGGGGGAAACCTTTCTGAAGAAAGGTTCTCCCCCCGGGCCCCCCTTCCAAAGACTTTAAATAGTAACGGTTGGTACCCCCCATTTATAAAAC